>DASWMM010000216.1:0-8891 GCA_036399755.1 Allosphingosinicella sp. | reverse complement strand
GCTGCTCCTGCCCGACGGGAGCAACCGCTGGGTGCAGGGACTTGGCGAATATATCCGAAGCGAAGGAGGCGCGATCCTGCGCTCGCGCGGCGTGCTGATGGATGTCACCGACCGCCGCCGCGCCGAAGAGCATCAGCGGCTACTGATCAACGAATTGAACCACCGGGTGAAGAACAGCCTCGCCATCGTCCAGGGCCTGGCGCAGCAATCGTTCAAGGGCGAAGCGGCGTCTCAGGCGGCCCGGCAGGCGTTCGAGGGGCGCCTCTCCGCCCTCGCCGCGGCGCACGATCTGTTGACGCTGGAGGCGTGGCAATCGGCCTCGCTGCGCCGGATCGTCGAGGATGTGATCGCACCCTATTGCGGCCACCGGGAGCGGTTCGGCGTCGATGGGCCGGACCTCGCCTTGCCGCCCAAGGTGGCGGTGTCGCTGGCGCTGGGCCTCCACGAACTATGCACCAACGCCGCGAAATACGGCGCGCTTTCCAGGGCTGAGGGGCGGGTGCGCGTCGGCTGGTCGGCAAAAGGCGGGCGGCTTCAGCTTGAATGGCGCGAAACCGGCGGCCCGCCGGTGGAGGCGCCTTCGCGGCGCGGCTTCGGCACGCGCATGATCGAGCGCGGCCTGGCTTCGGAGCTTGGCGGCAAGGTCGAGATCGCCTTTGAGCCGGCGGGCGTCGTCTGCAGGATCGACGCGGAGCTGCCGCGCCGGTAGCCGATCGGGTAGCGGGCTTAACTTGCAACGACCATTGCGAAGCGGGTGTGGTTGTGTGGATCGTCCTGCAGATCGTGCTGAAGAATGATCAGGCCGTAAGCCTTTGCCGCGGCTTCGGAGGCGAGCACCGCGCGCGTTGGATCGGTGAGCTCGCGTGCGGCGACGGCGGTGTTGGGCGCTTCTTCCAGCGTGACTCCGAGCGCCTCCAGGGCTTTCGTGCATTGCCGCAGCGCCATCGGGTGGCTGGCGACGGTCCGAACGGTGGCGAGCTCGGTTCCTGCGAGGCCCAACAGGTGCATCCGCACGCGCAGGTCGTGCTCGGCCATAATGCACAACGGCCGGGTGCGCAAAAGCTCCGCCACGTCCTCGACGGCCCCCGCCCGGCTGTTGTGAAGCGGGAGCATGCCGAAGCCTGCGACGCCGCTTTCAACCGCATCGGCAACCGCCGCGAAGCCGTTCACCGCCATCGGACCGACGTCGGGCGCGAACGCCAGGCAGGCTTCGTGGGCAAAGGCACCCGGCGCGCCGGAATAAGCGATCTTCACGCCGCCGAACAGACGCGCGCGAGTGCCGGACGGAGCCTGGCGCCAAGCTGCCCGGCGAGTGCAAGCGCCTGGGCCGGGTTGAGGCGTGGGTCGCACAACGTCTCGTACCGGCGGTCGAGATCGCCCTCCCCTACCCCCGCGCCGACGCACTCGGTAACGTCGGAGCCGGTGGTCTCAAGGTGAAGGCCGCCAGCGTGGACGCCTTCCGCCCCCGCAATGTCGAGGAAGGCTTCGGCCTCGGCGGCGATGTCGGAAAGGTGACGGGTCTTGCGTGCGCCTGCGGTGCGGCCGTTGCCGTGCATGGGATCGCAGACCCAGAGGGCGTTCAGCCCTGCGTTCCGAGTGGCGCGCATCAGCGTCGGGAGATGCTCGCCGATGCGGCCCGCGCCGAAGCGGCCGATCAGCACCAGGCGGCCCGCTTCGTTCGCCGGATCGAGCCGCGCTGCGAGGCGGAGGAGGGTGTCGGGGGAAAGGCTTGGCCCGCATTTCAGGCCGATCGTGTTGGCGATGCCAGCGGCATATTCGACATGAGCGCCATCGAGCTCGCGCGTGCGGTCACCGATCCAGACCATATGGCCGGAGAGGCTCCACCAGCGGCCGGTGTCCGGATCGCGCCGGGTGAGCGCTTCCTCATAGGGAAGAAGCAAGGCCTCGTGGCTGGTCCACACCGGCGCGGCGGGTCCCGCCAGCCGTTCTGCCTCGCCATAGGCCTGGAGCAAAGCGGCGGTGGCGCGCGACTGGCCGTGGACGCGGAGCAGCCGGCGCGGATCGGCGCGGCGGGCGGCGTGGTTAAAGCCCGGGCCGTTTACCGCGTCGCCGCGATAGCTTGGCAGGGTCGTTCCACCGCAGCTTTCCAGCGAAACGGAGCGCGGCTTGGCGAACTGGCCGGCGGCCCGGGCGACGTGGACGACATCGCCGCTGATGGTTTCACCGATCTGGAGGAGCAACGCCCGGTCAGCTCGCACGCGCTCAGCGGTGAAGCCCTCGAAGCCTTCGGCGCAGTCCCCGGCCTGGAGAAGGAAGCCCTGCCCCCTTGCGGCCTTGGCGATCGCTTTCCGGAGCGCGGCCGCGCCGGGTGCGGTGACGACGGGCACCGCCGCGGCAAGCTCCGCTTCCACCGCCGCGAGTTCGGACGCGTCGGGATAGAGTGGCGCTTGGGCCGTCTTGCGGGTGCGCCACGAGGACGGCGACCAGGGCTGCGCAGGGACGACGAGATCGAGAGAATCTTCGGGGGCAACGCGGCCGATTGCGATGCCGATGGACGTCCCGTCCTCGGCAAGGAGCTTTTGGAAGGGCAGCAGGCCGTCCGCAAGAACGCCAGGCGTCGCGGCGAGGATGGCGACGGCTTCCTCGGTTGCGGCTCGGTCCAGCGCCTCCGCGGCGGACGCAGCATGTTCGATCGCGGGCGCCGAGCCGAAGGCGCTGCGCAGCGCTGCGGCAAGGCGAGAATCGGCGCCAGGGGCAACGATCAGCCGGGTGGGCGCTTGCGCCTCAAGGCTATGCGCCATCAGTTCGCGCCAGACGGCTCGGACGGCCTGGGGAGTGGCAGCGGCGGCCCGGCGCTGCAGGCGGGCGATCACCTCCGCCTGGCGGCGGGGGCGAAGCTTGAGATGCGTGTCCGGCGCCTTGGCGGCAGCGATGGCGGCGGCGGCGAGGAGGCGGCGCTCGATAAGGTCGAGGATCTGGTCGTCGATGGCGTCGATCTCGGCGCGCGCGGCGTCGAGCGGAAGAATGATATTGGTCATGGTGCGGACTCGTGTCGCGCTTCGCCGGTGGCCGGCGGAATGGCGCGCTTTCAGCTTAGAATGATTGGTCTAGCGGCAGGTCCCCGACACGCCCTCAGGCGTGCCGGCCGCTAAACGAGCTGGTAAAAGAAACGCGAACCGAGCGGGCGGTGTACTGTCCGTTGCTCATGGGTTGCATCTCCTCGCGGCCGAACCTGGCCGCTTGCTGCAGGCTGGAGTCTGCGGGCTTCTCTGTCAACCCGGCATCGAGCGAAAGCTACGGGAGCCGCGCACTTTCTACAATCCGTTCGAATTCCGGCAGGCCGGCGTCGAAATAATGCATTCGGGTCGCGTCAAACAGCGCGAGGTAGAAGCGGCCGCCGACGATCGCGCCGACCGCCCTCCCCCGCCGCTCCACCTCGTCGCCCCCAAGATGCGCGTAATCGAACTGGAAGCCGTCGCGGCCGAGGAAGGTGCGCGGCTTGAGGCCGGTCATTTCGAACCGGGTGGAGCCGGCGCGGATGCGGTAGAAGCTTTCAATGGTGGAGGCGATGTCCTGCGGCGACATGTCGGCGCGGAAGTTCGGCACCTTGCGGTCCGCCTTGCGGCGCTGCTGAACGATGCGCTTGTTATTCTCCAGCCCGCCGATGAAGGTGAGGCTGTCGAGCAGCGGGCCGTTCAAGGTCCAGTTTTCCTCCCGGTCGATGTCGCTTCGGCCGCGCGGCGCCTTGTTCCAGCGCAGCGTCGGAGACACGATCATGCTGCCGCGGGCGACGCTTTCGGGGTGCGGCTCGATGAGTTTGTAGCGGTTGAACAGGCTTGGGCCGCCCGTACAGGCGGAGAGCAGGAGAAGGCTCGCCAGGGGTGCCAAACAGCGTGTGCGCATCGCGTGTTTCCTTTTTGTCACTGGTCGAGCGCGTGGCGGACCATGGCCGCGTCGGGGGCGTTGGGCGCAAGGCTGAGGTAGCGCTGCAGCGCTGCTTTGCCCTCGGCGTTGCGTCCGTCGCGGAGGAGCTGCTGGCCGTGGGCGCGCCAGGCTTCGGGCGGCGCTTCGGGGAGGGTTACGGCCAGGGCATAGCTTTGGCCGGCAAGCGCGCTGTCGCCCTTTTGCCCGCGCAGACGCCAGACTTCCCCCTCATAATAGCGCAGCAGGCCGTTCCAGCCGTCGCGGGCGAGGTTGCGGATGAGGTACAGGCTGGCGCCCGGGTCGTTGAGCTTCACCTGGTCGTCGAGCCAGGTCCTGCGGTGGGCGGCAATGGCGGTGAGATAGCGATCGCGGCCGCGTTCAACGGTGCGCGGTGACGTCACTTCCCTTGCCGACGCACGCAGGTCGACCATGCGCTCTTCGGGCGCGGGGTGGGTGGCAAGCAGGGAATAGCCCCGCTTCCAGCGTTTGTTGCGCATGGCGGCGCTGGCCTGGGTTTCCTCGATGAGCTGCTGCCAGGTTTCGGGCATCGCGGCGGGATCGTAGCCGGCTTCGGCGATTTGCCTGAGGCCCATGGCGTCGGCTTCCGCCTCCAATTCCCGGCTGTAGGAAAAGAGCGACAGGATGGTGCCGAGATGGGCGAGGCGGACGAGATCGCCCGCGTAGACGCCCGAGGCCGCGCCGCCGACGCCGGCGCCCATGGCGAGAAAGGTCAAGGCGGCGGTCTTGCGCTTCATATCGCGCCAAGCCCGGATCTGGTGGCGGCGGAGAAAATGGCCGCCCTCGTGTGCAATGACCCCGGAAAGCTGGGCCTCGTCGCGCATCCGGAGCAGCAGGCCCGAGAAGACGACCATGAAGCCGGTCGGCGCCATGAAGGCGTTGAACTCGGGGATTCTGGCCAGGTAGACGCGCAGGTCCCGCGCGGCGGGGCCGCCGGTCCGTTCGGCGATTTGGCCGAGATAGGTGGTGAGCGCGGGATCCTCCACGAGGAGGTTGGAGCCGGCAATCTCCTCCTCGACGCGCTCATATTGCTGCCAAAGGCCCTGCTCGTCCTTGTCGGTCGGGCGGTGGCCCGGGGACACGAGCGGCTTCATGTCGGCGGGCCGGATCCGCGCCTGAGCGGTGCCGGTGATTCCGGCGCAGCAGGCGCAGCCGAGGCCGCCCAGAAGCATTCGGCGGGTAAGCGGAAGCTGCTGTTCCAGCGCGCTCACTGGCGCTCCCGCACGTTGCGGCCGGCCTTCATTCGGCCGAGCAGGCGCTCCACCATCTGCGCCGCGCCTTCGGGAGAGCGGATGTCGCCGAAGCGGACACCGGGAAGCTGGCTGCTGGTCTGGAGGACGTTGAACCAGACGACTTCGCCGGTGCGAAGGTCGACAAGCGAGGCGTAGGCGCTTTGCCCGCCACCGGAAACCGGCGCGCAGAAGCCGATGATGCAGCCCGCCAGCCCGATCACCTGAAGCGCGGCGCGGCCGGATGAGGCGAAGCTGTCCTCCGCGTGGAGGAACAGGGCATAGTCCATGCCGGTGGCGCGGCCGAACTTCACCGCATCCTCGCCCAAGGTCCAGTCGAGGCCCTGTCGCCGCTTGGTGGGCAGGGTCGCGCCCATATATTTGTGGAGCGCGATGGATGAGCCGACGGCGTTGTGGAGGCGCTCGAGATTGGCGACCGTTTCGGCGTCAATGCCGTTCAGGCCATCGCGCCGTTCGAGGATTTGCGTTTTGCCGCCGCGGCCAGATTGCTGCTCGGCAAGCGCGCGAAGCAGGTTCGTGCGGGCTAGTTCGGTCCAGTCGGCGCGGGGCTCGACCATTCCGCCCGCTGTGAGCAAGCCCACGGTGACGTCCGGGCGCATCACCATCAGGCTGTAATCGCCCTGCGGCGGCGCGAATTCGAGGTCGGCGCGCTGCTTGGTCTGGACGCAGCCGCCAAGCGCCAATGCGCCGGCGGAAAGAAGAATAAGCGCGGCGCCCTTCATGCCCGAAGCTCCCGAAGCAGGCCCGAAGTTTTCCAAAGGGACCTGAGAGACTTAACGAGCGGGAGAACGCGTGCGCCGGACCCTCGTTCCGCAGCCGGAAGGCTCAGGCCGGGCTCAGGCGGCCTGTTCGAAGCCCTCGATCGGCGGCAGCGGGCGCAGGCGCTGATAGGGGTGGAGCACGCCGACGCCGGTCATGCCGGTATCGGCAAGCGCAACCGCCGTCGCGCAAAAGGCGCATTCTGCGGAGAGGCGGCCGACATACCAATGGGTGCGGCCGCACGCGGGGCAATGATTGGTCTCGCCGGGCCGGTAAAGAAGCTGATAGCCGCGCGCTGAAGGATCGTGCGGAAAGGCCTTGCCCTGCCGACCGGAAGCTACTCCGCCTTCGATTGCCCGTAACATCGCCCGTTCACTCCTAGCCGCAGCCGCGTCATTGCGGAACTGCGATGAACCGTTGTATTCCATAGGTGAGTTGAACGGTCAATGAACCGTTGCGGCACTGCAACATCTGTGACCATTATCCTGCAGCCGTCAGCCACTGCTGCCCAGCCGCAGGCACAAGTGAAACAATCAGCTTGCGGGGTGAAAGCGTCCTATGGGCCTCGGCGGCAATGCCCCGCCAGACAATAAGCGCGCGTCTCAGCCAGTGCGGACAACTTCCGCTTCGCGCCCTTCGGCTTCTTTCCAGACCGCCTCCCGATGCATTTCGAAGCTGCCGTCGATGTCCTCCAGGCTCCACACGCCGGAGACGCTGGCGCCGTCCCGGAGAGGCGGCCGACATAGTCCACCGCATGGGCGGCATCGCTTGCGCCGTCATACGCCTTGGTGAAATCCACCGCGCGGCCGTGGCGGCTGCCCTGGAGGATAGCTTCAAGGGAGTCGCTGGATTCGCCCATCGTGTTCGGTTCGATGATCGTGCCCGAGAGCGCACCGTCTCGATCCTCGATTTTAGCGAGAAAGGGGACCGCACCGCCGAAAGCATAGGCGTAGCTCCCCATCCACAGGCCGCTCAGGTTAAGGCTTTCGCTCATCCAAAGCGGGCAACCAGCCCGAGAAGCGTGGTAGTGTCCACCGGCTGGGCGCAGAGGAAGCCCTGGTAGAGGTTGCAGCCCTCGCGGGCGAGGAGGGCAAGCTGCTCCTCGGTCTCCACGCCCTCCGCGATGACCTCAAGGCCGAGCGAGCGGGCCATGTCGATGACGCTGCGCACCACCACCTGATCGCGCGGCGAGCCGCCGATGTCCTCCACCAGGCGCTTGTCGATCTTCAAGTAATCGAGCGGCAGGGCTTTCAGGTAGGCGAGGCTGGAATAGCCGGTGCCGAAATCGTCGATCGCGGCGCGCAGCCCGCCCTCGCGAAGGCGGGCGAGCAGGTTGGCGGCGGCGCCGAGATCGTCGATCAACCCGCCTTCGGTGACCTCAACGGTGAGCCGGCCGGCCGGAAAGCCGCTCTCCCGCACGAGAGCGACGAACTGCTCGGCAAAGCCGGGGCGGACGATGTCGGCGGCCGTGATGTTGACCGACAGCCGCAGGCCGGAGAGTGCCTGCGGCCAGGCGGCGGCGATCGCGATGGCCTTGCGCTGCACGTGGTCGGAAAGCTGGACGAGATAATCGGAGCGTTCGGCAACGCTGAACAAGGTGATCGCGCCAAGCTCGCCGAACTGCGGGTGACGCCAGCGGGCGAGCGCTTCGGCGCCGACGATGCGGCGGGTGGCGACGGAGACCTGGGGCTGGAACAGGATCTCGATCTCGTCCTGATCAAGCGCGCGGCGCAGATCGACCTCGAGCCTGTCGCCGAGCGCCTCCTCCTTGGCGCTTCCGGCCTCGAGCACGCGCACCGGCCCCGCTTCCGCGGTCTTGGCCTCGGCCAGGGCACCGCTGGCCCGGCGGAGGAGCTGGGCGGAATCGTCGCCCGGCTCGGCGGCGACCACCCCTGCCCTGCTGCCTAGCGTGACGACATGGTCGCCCGACATGAAGGGTCGGCCGGTCGCTTCGATCAGCTCGCCGGCCAGGAAGCGGCCTTCGCCAAGGCTGGTCGGCGCGGCGAGCAAGATTGCGAATTCGGCCCCGGCGATTCGGGCGACGAGGCGGCGGCGGCCGTCCGGATCGACCAGCCGCTCGATTCTCCGCGCCGCCGCCTGGAGCACCGAATCGCCGGTGCTGCGCCCGAAGGCGGCGTTGATCGCGTCGAAGCGGCTGACGGCGAGGAGAATGCAGACGAGGGCCGGCTGACCGGGTGCCGAGGCGAGTTGCCGGTCGATCCAGGCGCGGGCGGCGCGGGCATCGCGAAGACCGGTCATCGGATCGCGCACCTGCGCCCCAGCCGCTTCGATGGGCGCGATCGATTCGGTGCGGCCGATCACTGCCCGGCCGATCGGTTCGACCCGCAAGTGATGGGCCAAGCGCGTTCCGCCTTCCTCAGTGTCTTCGTGCGCGAAAGCGGTGGAGCGGCCTGTAGCGAGCAGCCGGTCGACCGCACCCCGGGCGGCACGGCGGCCCTCGGGATTGAGCTTCCGGAACAGGTCGAGCAGGCTGATCCGCTGGCCCTCGTCGTCGCCAAGGCCGGCGCGGCGGGCAAGCGCGGGGCTCAGCTCAACCGTGGGAGAGCCGGGCTGCCAGCGCCATGACGCCTGGTGGTCCTCCTCGCCGGCACGGCGGCTGGCGCGGCCTCCACCGGAGCGCTCGGCGTGCCGGTGCGCGAATTGCACCGCGTGGAGGAACTGCGCCTCGCTGAACGGGCTAACCAGGAAGTGGGTGGCGCCGGCCGCGTAGAGCTCGTCGAGCGCCTCGTCGTCGGTGCGGGAGAGAAGAACGAGCAAGGCCGCGGCATTGGCCTCGGCGGGATCGGCAAGCGCACGTACGCCTTCCTTCCCCTCCGGCAGCGCCCCGCGCGCGTCCACCACCGCGACCGCCGCGCCCGAAGCGATGAAACGGCTCTCGGCATTATCATTGCGCCGGGCGGCGATCGCCTGCCAGCCGCCGCGCTCGGCCGCGGCGGTGATCTCGTCGCGGTGACGAAA
>DASWMM010000215.1:0-5811 GCA_036399755.1 Allosphingosinicella sp. | reverse complement strand
GGCGCCGCCGCCGGCGCCTCGGTGAAGCTGTCGGCCGCCCGGACGGGCGTGGCGTTCGCCGGGCAGCCGCCGCCGGCCGGATAGCTGTAGCCGAGCCCGGCGGTGGTCAGCATGTCCTTTACCTGGCGCGTCACGATCGTTCCGGTGCCGTCGGGAAAGCTGAACGTCGCGGCAAGCTGGTTGGGGTCGCTCGGCATCCGGTTGCGCGGATCGACCTGCGTCCAGCATTCGTAAAGCCGGTCGATATTGGCGTGGTGCGAATAAAAGATCGGGTCGTTTCCGGCGGTGGGAACGTAGCCCATATAGCCGCTTGGGCAGGAATCGACGCCAATGTCGCAATGAACGGCGCCATGCGGGGATTGTTCGAGCTGGCCGTTGAACGCGGCATAGGTCGTTTGGCGCATGGAGTCGCTGGTGTCGACGTCTGCCGGATCGAGGCTCACGGTGCCGGCATTGAGGCCCTTGAACCGGTTCGCTTCAAACAGCGAATTGGTCGCGGCATTGCCGTCGCCGTAGGCGCGCGGAAGGTGGCTGTCCGTTTCATAGTCAAAGAACGGCAGCCGCAGGGTCGAGTCCCCCGACGCCGCCTGCAGCACCTGTTCGAAATAATAAAGGTACATGCGGTGCCAGGTCAGGAACTGCAGATTCTCCTGCCCTCCCTTGCTGTGCTGGCACTTGCACCAGGTCGCCTGCTGGTCGGGCGTGCTCGCCTGTTGAACCGAAAGTCCGCTCATTCCCGGATTTTTCAGAGCGCTCGCCGGCGCGCACGGATCGCCGATATAAGCGTGCATGTTCGCCCAATATTGCAGGCTGCGGCGATAATCGTTGCTGTCCTTGGGCGCGTTGTTCCACGCCCGCATCTGGGCGTAGGCCTTGCGAAGGCTGGCCACTTCGCCGGGGCTGAGCTGGGTGATGGATTTGCGTTGCGGCGCGGCCGCCTGCGGCGCGGCGACGGGGAGCGGCGCTGCTGCCGGCACCGTTTGTGCGCTTCCCTGCGCCGTCGCCTGAACCGGCACCATCGAAATCGCTATCGCGAAGATCGAGCAGACCGCCACTTTGTTGAACTTCAGCATCCTCATACCCCCTGTTTGAACTCGTTCCGCAGACACCCCAGTCCGCTGGTCTTTCGGCTCGACTTGCCATGTCGAGTGCACGCTTCCCCCGGTGCCCGCTGTGCTTAGGCTATACTAGGATAAGCGTCGCTCATAGCGCCCACAATCGCTCAACTGGCGGAAGGGCCCGGCTCCGCTTCAAGGGGCTCACTCGCCGCCCGGCCCGCTTCGCGCCGCCCGCGGTTAGAGAAAGGGGAGGGCGCCGATCTTGGTCACGAGGCCGGTCACCGAATCGACTGCCTTTGTTATCCCGGTCACCGTCTTTGTCGCCGCCGCGATCACATCCGCTTCGCGTTTCGCCTCCGCGGCGGCGGCATCGAGTTGCTGGATCAGCGTGCCCTCGGCGATCGCCTCGTCGATCTGCCTCAGCCCAAGCACCGCCAGCCGCTTCGCTTGAGCGGCAAGCGCCTGCGCCGCCGCCTGCGCCTGCTGGTAGGGGGAGGCCGGATCGGCCGAATAGGGCGCGTCCTGAAGCAGGGTCAGCGCCGATTGCATATTCTCGACCAGCGCCTGGTTGGCGAGCGTCCAGGCGGACACGCAGTTCAGATTAACGGCCATGGCGGCGTGTCCCCCTGTCGCCCTCAAGCGTGTGGATAGTGGTGCCGGCCGTGGCGGCAAGCTGCACCACCGCCGAAATGGCATCGCGCAGCTCGGCCGGAGACGCGCCGCGCCGGGCGGCGGCCGCGAGCTTGGCATGGGCCTCGCCGATCGCCTTGTAGCGCAAGGTGTCCGCGCCCTGGTTGTTGTAGGCGGCAAGCGCCTGGAACAACGCATCCTGCGCGGTTCGCACGTCCTGCGTGGACGAGGTAGGCGTTCCGGCCACCATGCTCGCATTGGCCTGCGCGCTCAGCAGCGCCGAAGCGAGTTCGGCCCGGTAATAAAGCTGCAGCCGGTCATCGACGCCGGAAAGAAGCGCCGTCGCTTCCTGCACCACCGGATCGGAGGCGATCACGATCCGCTTCAAGGCCGCCGCCCGCCGCTGGGCGAAATACAGATTGCCCGCATCGGCGAGCAGCGTAGCGACGGCGCCGATCTTGGCCCCGTCCTGCCTCGGCGGCGCCTTGGCCGCCGCCCGCACCGCCCCGTCGAGATTGCCCACGGACGTGCCGAGCGCCTGCAGCGCCTGGCTGAACGCTGCCCGGTCCGACGTCGAATCCGCCGCCAGCACGATCAAATTGTCCGCGTAATCGGAGAGCGCATCGGTCAGCGCCAGGATATTGGCAAAGCCCGGCGCCTGCTCGATCTCCGTCCCGCCGACCCCAACCAGAGTGCAAACCGGCGCCGCCCCGCCCCCCGCCGGATCGGTCAACAACCGCGCCGCGCAATCCGGCTTAAGCCGCAAGTCCACCCGATTCTCGGCGAAGCCCGAGCGGATCCGCTCCTCCTCTTCCGCCGCAACTGTCGCAACCCGCGCATTCTGCTGCGCTGCGGCCGCCTTGGTGAGAGCGCCGTACTCGCTGATCGATTCGCGAAAGGCGGGGTTAACGCAGCCGCCTAGGAGGGCCGCGCCACCAATCAGCGCGAAAACATCGCGGTGGCTCCTGTACCTCCACATAGATTCGGCCCCCCACGGCGACAGCGCGATGACTCGCGTGACGATCAAGAATGTGCCCTCTGTGCGGCCTTGTCCAGCCCGGCGCGACAAGGCTCCAAACAACGCAATTGGCTGTCAGCGGTTTTTTTACCACTCCGGAAGCCAATTGGCTGCGCGTGACATAGCTTGAGGAACGACAATAGTGGTCAGCCTCATTGAGGCCGACGGCTATTGCAGGCTCAGCAGGAACGGTATGCTCGGCGCGAAGAAATACTCGCCGCCCTTCAAGGTCACCGCCGCTTCAAAGTTGAAACTCTTCCGGCCGGCGGTCTCCTCGCCCCACTTTTTGGGCCAGCGCTGCGTTTCATCAGGATCCTGCCCAATTAGCGGATCGTCGCCGGTGTCCTTGGCGAGCGGGTTCAGGAGGCTCACCGGAAAATTGGGATTGTCGACCCAGGTGCGCTGAATGAACTGGAACTGCCTTTTTATGCTGGCTTGGAAGCACATGAAGAGCAAGCCGCGATCGGCGGCTCCGCTCTTGGTGTCGTCCGTGTCCGCACCGATATCCGGATGCGGTTGGCCATAGGGGATGCCGCGTCGCACGATCCGTCGGGAACGCTCGTCCTCCAGGGATGTGAAGGGCGTGGTGCCGCGCGGGTTGACCTTGCGGATGTGCGCGTGGCGCGGGCAGCGAAATCCGTCTTCATCGTCCTCATCGAACATGAAGTCGTTCTTGTAGTCCTGAGAGGCCGTCGCCGAGTCGACCACGGGCGTTCCGTCCGTGAAGCGGCCGACCGCCATTGCGCCCGCGAGTTCCGGAGAGGTGCCGAGCGCCGCTGCGCAGGCCGCCACCCGGCTGTGGAACAGGTCGTAATCCTGGGCAAGCTTGCGATAGACGAGAAAGCTGCCAAAGGTATCGGGCGCGTCCGAATAGGGATCATCGACGAGCACCAGGTCGAGACTCGCGCTGGGGTCCCACCCGCTGCCACGCGCGCCGCCCCGCTCCGAATTGTAATATTTGTCGAGATCCTGTTCGGTGAAAAGCGGCTGGCTGATCCCGTCGAAATAGCCGAAATGCTCGATCGGCTGATAGTCGTCGGTGGCGGCGGTGGTGGGGATCGGGCGGCGCAGCACCTTGCCTTTCTGGACGCACAGGATTTCCCCTATGCCGTGCAGCTGATCTTGCAGAGCATTGAGAGCTGCCTCGAGCCGGGGCTCCACGTCCTCATCATTGGCAAGGCCCACCATCGCGTGGATTTCGCCTTGGAACTCGGCTTCCCAGCTTTTGGGCTTGGGGTCCTTGTTGTTGGTGCTGGAGATTTCGCTGAGGCCGTCGCTGCGATCCTTCATACCCCTTTGGAAAGGTCTGCTGGCCAACTTCCCGGGATCGAGGTCGAGGTGCTGGTAGCCGCCCGCGGCCAGGAAGAAGAGCGTAACCAGCCCTCCGTCGGTTCCCTTGGGCTGCTTGCCCTGCTCGATCTGCTCCGCCGCAGTGAAGAGGTTCGGGGCGATTTCATCTCTGATCCAGTGCTTCACCTCATCCGGCGAACCGGTGAACCGCACGAAGATCTGCCAGGCGCAATTGCGGCCGTGCGCTTTCAGGATATTGCCCTGCAAGTTCGCGAACACGCCGGCGTAAGCCGCGTCGTTGATGCTTACGTCCTTTGCGCGCCGGGTCAGGTCGATGGTCATGGTCGCTCTCCTTCACCTCACCGTCGCAGATCGCCCCGTCACCGCGCGTGACCGGCATCACGCCTGCGGGAATGTGGCGGCGAAGACGAAGACCTGCTTCACCCTTGCCTTCTGCCGTCGCGGAACCCATCTCGCGCTTGCCCGCGTTGACGCCTCGCGCACGCTCCTATACCTCTAGAACAAACCTGGAACATCACCGGCTATGCTGACTCATCTCTCCGTCCGTGGCGCGCGTGAGCACAATCTCAAGGGCGTGGACGTCGATATTCCGCGCGAGACGCTGACGGTGATCACCGGCCTGTCGGGCTCGGGCAAATCGAGCCTCGCGTTCGACACCATCTATGCGGAGGGGCAGCGGCGCTACGTCGAGAGCCTTTCGGCCTATGCGCGCCAGTTTCGTGAGATGATGCAGAAGCCCGATGTCGATCATATCGAGGGCCTCTCGCCGGCGATCTCGATCGAGCAGAAGACGACCTCCCGCAACCCGCGCTCGACGGTCGCCACCGTGACCGAGATCTACGATTATATGCGCCTGCTCTGGGCCCGCGTCGGCGTGCCGTACAGCCCCGCCACCGGACTGCCGATCAGCGCGCAGACGGTGTCGCAGATGGTCGACCGGGTGATGACGCTCCCCGAAGGCACCCGCCTGTATCTGCTCGCCCCCGTCGTGCGCGGCCGCAAGGGCGAGTATCGCAAGGAACTGGCCGAGTGGCAGAAAGCCGGCTTCACCCGAGTCCGGATCGACGGACAGATCCACGAGATCGAAGACGCCCCGGCGCTCGACAAGAAGTACAAGCACGACATCGAAGTCGTCGTCGATCGCCTCGCCGTGCGCGAAGGCATCGAGACGCGGCTGGCGGAGTCGCTCGAACAAGCGCTGAAACTCGCCGAGGGCCTGGTCTACCTCGACCCGGCCGATCCTCCCCGGGACGGGGAGGGGGACCAGGCGCAGCCTGGTGGAGGGGGTTCCGAGCCCCGCACCGTCCTTGGCGACAACGCCCCTCCCGGCCGCATCGTCTTTTCCGAAAAGTTCGCCTGCCCGGTCTCCGGTTTCACCATCGCCGAGATCGAGCCGCGCTTGTTCTCCTTCAACGCCCCGCAAGGCGCCTGCCCGGCATGCGACGGCCTCGGCGAAAAGCTGCTGTTCGATGCAGAGCTCGTTGTCCCCAACGAGAACCTCAGCATCAAGAAGGGCGCGGTGGTGCCCTGGGCCAAGTCCAACCCGCCCAGCCCTTATTACATGCAGGTCCTGGGCTCCCTCGCCCGCGCCTACGATTTCAGCCTGGAAACGCCCTGGAACGAGCTCGGCGAGGAGGTGCGCGACATCATCCTCCACGGCACCCGGGGCAAGCCGGTGACGCTCACCTTCATCGACGGCCGCAAGAGCTACGACGTCAAGAAGCCGTTCGAGGGCGTGATCGGCAATCTGAACCGCCGCATGCTCCAGACCGAAAGCGCCTGGATGCGCGAGGA
>DASWMM010000214.1:0-4139 GCA_036399755.1 Allosphingosinicella sp. | reverse complement strand
GCTGCTAAAGGAACCTGCCCGCCCTCGATCGGAAGATCCCGACCGCGATGTCCGTACCGCGTTTCCGCCGCATCCTCCTGAAGCTGTCCGGCGAGGCGCTGATGGGGCCGGGAAGCTTCGGCATCGATCCCGATACTGTTGCCCGCGTCGCCGGGGAGATCGCGGCAGCGCGTGAGGCAGGCCACCAGCTTTGCCTGGTCGTCGGCGGGGGCAACATCTTCCGCGGCCTGGCCGGCGCAGCGAAGGGATTCGACCGGGCCAGCGCGGACTATATGGGCATGCTGGCGACGGTGATGAACGCTCTGGCAATGCAGAACGCCCTCGAGAAGATCGGCGTCGACACCCGAGTCCAGTCGGCAATTCCGATGGCCAGCATCTCCGAGCCCTATATCCGGCGCAAGGCCGTTCGGCACATGGAGAAAGGCCGCGTGGTGATTTTCGCCGCGGGCACCGGCAATCCTTATTTCACCACCGACACCGCGGCGGCCCTTCGCGCCGCCGAGATGAACTGCGACGCCTTGTTCAAGGGCACCAGCGTCGACGGTATCTACGACGCCGATCCCAAGAAGAACAAAGGGGCCAAGCGCTATGACAGCGTCACCTTCAACCGCGTGCTTGCGGACGATTTGAAGGTGATGGACGCGAGCGCGGTCGCCCTTTGCCGCGACAACAATATCCCGATCGTCGTCTTCAACATCCGCGAGCAGGGCAATCTGGCCCGAGTCCTCGGCGGCGAAGGCACCGCGACGATCGTCCAGAACGAGGAGTAGAACACATGCCCGCTTACGACAAAACGGATGTCCAGCGCCGCATGACCGGCGCCGTGGAATCGCTCAAGCACGATCTTACCGGCCTGCGCGCCGGCCGCGCTTCCACCACCCTGCTCGAGCCGGTGACGGTGGAAGTCTATGGCGCGCACATGCCGCTCCTTCAGGTCGCCACCATCTCGGTGCCGGAGCCGCGGATGCTGTCGGTGCAGGTGTGGGACCGGTCCAACGTCGGGGCAGTTGAAAAGGCGATCCGTTCGGCTGGCCTGGGTCTGAACCCGATCTCGGACGGCACGACTTTGCGCCTGCCGATCCCCGATCTGACCGAGGAACGCCGCAAGGAGCTTGCCAAACTTGCCGGCCAATATGCTGAAAAAGCGCGTATCGCCGCGCGCAACGTGCGCCGCGACGCGATGGACAGCCTCAAGACCGACGAGAAAAAGAACGAGATCAGCGAGGACGATCGCAAGCGGCTCGAAACCGAGGTCCAGAAGCTCACCGACGACACGATCAAGGAGATCGACGCGGCAGCCGCGGCCAAGGAAAAGGAAATCATGACACGGTGATCGGCAAAGGGGCCAAGATGACCGCGGGCGCCGAGCAGACCGGCGCGCCGACGGGGGATGTCCCGCGCCATGTCGATGGCGAGGTGGCAAGCCACGCCGTGGCGCGCCACGTCGCCATAATCATGGATGGCAATGGGCGCTGGGCGAAGGCGAGGGGGCTGCCCCGCGCAGCCGGCCACCGCCAGGGCGCGGAAGCCGCGCGCCGCACGATCCGCGCGGCGGGCGAGGCTGGGGTTCAGTGCCTGACGCTTTACGCTTTCTCCTCTGAGAACTGGCGGCGCCCGGAGACGGAGATCAGCGACCTGATGGGGCTGCTCAGCTTCTATATCGGCGCCGAGCTCAACGCCCTTCACAAGGAAGGCATACGCCTGGTAATCCTGGGCGATCACAAGGCTTTCCCGGCCGATGTTGCCAGGTTGGTGGATCAGGCGGTGGAGCGCACCGCGAACAACACGCGGATGACTCTTGCGATCGCGCTCAACTACGGATCGCGCAACGAGCTGGTCAACGCCGCGCGCGGGCTCGCGCTGCGGGTTGCTTCGGGCGAGCTCCAGCCGGGCGACATCGACGAAGCGGCGATCGAGGCCAATCTCGATACGGCGGGCCTGCCGCCGCTTGACCTGGTGATCCGCACTTCGGGCGAGCATCGCTTGTCCAACTTCCTCCTCTGGCAGGCGGCCTATGCCGAACTGGTCTTCGTCGACGCGCTGTGGCCTGACTTCGACGCGCACGCGCTGAATGGCGCCCTCGCAGATTTCGCTGGGCGCGAGCGCCGCTTCGGTGGCCGATGAAGGCGCCCGCCGATAAGAAGAACTCCGATCTCCCCACCCGCTTCGTCGCGGCGGTGGTGATGATCGTCGTCGCCTGCGCGGCCATCTACATTGGCGGCTGGGTGTTCCGGCTGCTGGTCGCGGCCGGCGCTGCGCTGATGCTGGTCGAGTGGGGCGACATGCACCGGGTCAGCCGAACGCGCAGCTATGCGGGCGCCGGCATCCTGGTCGTGCTGCTGCTCGCGGCGGCCCAATATCTCTACCCGGTGGGCGAGATCGACATCATCGGCGACGTCGAGGGCATCTTCCTCGACAGCTTCGAGGAGCTGTGGAAGGGCTTTGCCGCGATCGCCGGCCTGGCGGTCCTGTACGGCCTGGCCTGCCGTAAGCTCTCCAGCGGCTGGGGCTTCTTCTACGTCGGCGCGCCCGCCTTCGCCTTGATGGTACTGGAGTGGGCGCGGTTCGACCTCGTGCTCTGGGCAATGCTGGTCACCTGGTCGACCGACATCTTCGCCTACTTCGCCGGACGCGGGTTCGGCGGGGCGAAGCTTGCTCCGAAGATCAGCCCCAACAAGACCTGGGCGGGGCTGATCGGAGGCATGATCGGCGCGGCGGTGGTCGGCGGCGTTGCGGCATGGCTGTTCGATCTGGACATCCTGTTCGCGGTCGCCGGCGCGGCGATGGGCCTTCTTGCCCAGCTTGGCGATCTTTATGAGAGCAAGGTGAAGCGCCGCCTGGGCGTCAAGGACAGCGGGTCGATCATCCCGGGTCACGGCGGCGTGCTCGACCGGCTGGACGGGCTCCTTCCGGTCGCCTTGGCCACGCTCGGCCTGCTGCTGCTGGTGCTCGGCAGCGCGTGACGGCCAAGCGTACCGTCACGGTTCTCGGCGCGACCGGCTCCGTCGGCGGCTCGACCCTCGACCTTATTTCGCGTGCGCCGGACCAGTTCGACGTCGTCGCGCTCACCGCGAACCGCGATGTCGCAGGCCTCGCCAAGGCCGCGCGGCAGGTTGGTGCCCGCCATGCCGTGATCGCCGACGAAAGCCTACTGGAGCCACTCAGAGAGGCGCTGTCGGGCAGCGGCATCGAGGCTTCGGCAGGGGAGGGGGCGGTGCTCGACGCCGCGGCGGCGGGTGCCGACTGGACCATGGCGGCGATCGTCGGCTGCGCCGGCCTGGCGCCCACCATGGCGGCGATCCGCGGCGGCAAGACGGTTGCGCTCGCCAACAAGGAGGCCCTGGTCTCCGCCGGTGCGTTGATGACCGGCGCCGCCACCGCCTCGGGCGCGACCATATTGCCGGTCGATTCCGAACATAATGCAATCTTCCAATGCTTCGATGCCGAGCGCCCGGCCGGCGTTCGCCGCATCATCCTCACCGCCAGCGGTGGACCGTTCCGCGAGAAGAGCCTGGAGGAGATGCGGGGCATGACGCCCGCCCAGGCGGTCGCGCATCCCAATTGGTCGATGGGCGCCAAGATCTCGGTCGATTCCGCGACTCTGATGAACAAGGGGCTGGAGCTGATCGAGGCCTTTCACCTTTTTCCGCTTCCCGCCGAAGCGTTCGACGTGGTGATCCACCCGCAGTCGGTGATCCACAGCCTGGTCGAATATGTCGACGGCTCCTTCCTTGCCCAGCTCGGCGCGCCCGACATGCGCATTCCGATTGCGTATACGCTGGCCTATCCGGAGCGGATGGAAACGCCGTGCGAGCGGCTCGATCTGGTCAAGATCGGCAGCCTCGATTTCCAGGCGCCCGATCTGGAGCGCTTTCCCGCATTGGCGCTCGCCCAGGCCGCGTTGCGGGCCGGCGGCGCCCGCCCGGCGATCCTCAACGCAGCGAACGAAATCGCCGTGGAAGCGTTCTTGTCCAATGAGATAGGTTTCCTCGATATCGCTTCAATTGCGGCCGAAACCCTGCAATGCTGCGATCCGCCGCCACCCGCTTCGGTGGAGGAGGTGCTCGAGGTCGATCGCGACGCGCGTACCGCGGCGCATGGAAACAAGCAAAGGTTCGCGATTTGACAGGCAGCCCTGG
>DASWMM010000213.1:0-9232 GCA_036399755.1 Allosphingosinicella sp. | reverse complement strand
CGGTGAAAACCCCTATGGCCTTCTGGCCGCACTCGAAGAAGGCGGACTCATCGCCTATGTGACGTTCGGCATCCTCGCCCTCGAACAGCATGACAAGCTGACCGATCCGATCGACCAGCACGATTGGATGCTGAACTCGCTGGCGCGCAGCCAGGGTGCGATCGTCTCGCGCCTCGGTTCCGGCCTCGCGGTGCTCGCCACCGTCGGTTCGACCGCGCCGTTCGTCGGCCTGTTCGGCACCGTGGTCGGCATCTACCGCGCGCTGATCAAGATCGGCGCCGCCGGTCAGGCCTCGATCGACGCCGTCGCCGGCCCGGTCGGTGAAGCACTGATCATGACCGCGCTCGGCCTCGCCGTGGCGGTTCCGGCCGTGCTTGCCTACAACTGGCTGCAGCGCCGCAACAAGTCGATCGTCGAGGAACTCGCCCGCTTCTCCAACGATCTTCACGGCTACATGATGTCTGGCGGCACCGTGAAGCCGGTGTCGGCGGCTCGCGGCGGGACGGCCACGGCCACCGCCGGCGCCAAGCCGGGGGCGACCTCGCCGGGCGGCACCACTGCCACCGGCAGCGCCACCAGCACCACGCACTCGGGCCCGAAGAAGGTCTGATCCGGATCCCGGCGGGGCGGTGTTCGAACCGCTCCGCCGAACCGGCCGCACCGGTCCCGATCCGCAAAGACGAAGATAGGAACTAACACATGGCAATGAGTGTCGGCGGCGACGGCAGCGAAGAGGCCCCGATGTCAGACATCAACACGACGCCGCTCGTCGACGTCATGCTGGTGCTCCTGATCATCTTCCTGATTACCGTCCCGGTTGTGGTCCAGACGGTGGACGTGAGCCTTCCGAAGGTTCAGTTCGAAGTGACCACCACCAAGCCGGAGAACGTTTCGCTTTCCGTCAAGGGCGATGGTGCGGGCGGCTGCGAGGTCTATTGGGGCCTCGACAGAGTCGACGCGCAGCAGCTGCTCGACAGGGCGGTCGCGAAGCTCGAATCCGATATCAAGAAGCTTGGCGGCGTCGAAAACATGACCGAGGAGAATATGCCCGAGGTCCATGTCCGCGGCGATATCAACACGCCTTACAAGTGCGTCGGCGGCGCGGTGTTCCAGATGCAGCGGGCGGGCTTCTCGCGCGTCGGCTTCATTTCCGAACCGGAGCCGGGCGGCAACGTTGAGCGGCTGTAATGACCCAAGGGTCGCAGGAGTTTAGATAATGGCAGGTGCAGTCAGCGCATCCGAAACCGAACCGATGATGGACATCAACACCACGCCGTTGATCGACGTGATGCTGGTTCTCTTGATCATGTTCATCATTACCATCCCCATCCAGACGCACGCGGTGAAGCTCGATCTGCCGGTGAATTCCGACACTCCGCCGCCGCCCGTGGATCCGGTGAAGAACAAGATCGTGATCACGCCGCAGGGGCAGGTGTTCTGGAATGGGCAACCCCTCGATATGGTGCAGTTGCGCCAGAACCTGGATTATACCCAGACGATGAGCCCGATCCCGGAACTGCATCTGCAGCCGGATCAGAACGCCCGCTACGAACTGGTCGACGAAGTCCTCGCCGTTACCAAGCGCGCCGCGGTCGAGAAGATGGGGTTTGTCGGCAACGAAGCCTATATGAACGCCTTTTAAGGGCGTCTCCCGATCAAGCAAAGAGGGCGGTCCGGCAACGGGCCGCCCTTTTTCGTCCGTCTGGGCGCAGCTTCGGCGGGTCTGCAATTAGGGCGACCCGCGCCGCGCTCGACACGCTCTTGATCTGCCTGCTCCAAACCTCAAACCCTGCGCCGGAGCGCTGCAAACGGTGTTCCTGGAAGTGAACGAACCGCTCGGCCGCGACACGGTGGCGTTCAAGGTACGGGATAAGGCGAAGGCCGCGGCTTAGTGCGGCTTGGCGTCGGCCGGCGGCGTTATTGAATCCGCCGCGATGATTGAACGTATCCGGAAACGCCTCGGGAACAACAACGGCCGGCTTTCGGTCAGCATACGCTTCGCCGGCACGGACAAATGGGACCGGGCCGTCCTAGTCGACGTCGTTAGCGTCGGGATTTACCTCGTGGGTGTGGACGCGGACGGCGCGCATCCCCTTCGGCGCTCGCCGGCGTCAGGCTCCTCAACGCCGGCGCGGCGCAGATTTCGCCCCGATAAGGCTTCGCGGCGAACTCGAGAGGCGACTCCGCCTAACCCCTGGCCGGTTTGGCGCGGCATACATGATCTCGGCCGTGCGCTGCGTCGACGGCGCGGTAGATCGCATTGATGGCAAGGCGTTTGCTGCTAGGCTCTGCCCGGTCGCGGCAGCACCTTCCCGCTACTCCTCGCCGTGGCCAAGTAACCGCGCGCCAGAAGTGATCGAATAGCCATCGATCCCCCTCCCCCTGGGCGTACAGGTAGGCGAGCGCCAGGCGCAGCGCTCGTCGTGGCGCTACGGGCGCGACCTTGGTGGCGATCGCCGCCTCCAGTTGGCGCCGCCGCTGGCGATGATGGAATGCTGAGCTCTCCGATTCCGAAAACCACTCGCGCCCCGCCGCAGGCCAAACTGTTCGGCATCGGGCGCGTCGAATTCTATACCGCCAGGCGCTGCAAAGGCCATGGTGCGTTCGCCTTGAGGACTTAAATGCCTCTCCCGCGTGTCGGCCTCCGGTAACCGAGCTATTCGAGATCAGCCCGGGGCAGGCCAGGCCTATGCTTCGAACAACCGTTCGTACCGCGTCATCGCGTTCCCCGAAGGCCGCCCCAGCCGCGAGCGGTGCAGCATTGTCCGAGCGATGGGCAGGCGGCAGGCGGCAGGCGGCAGGCGGACAGACGGACAGACAGCCAGACGGGCAGACGGGCGGGCGGCAGACTCGCAGCCAGGCTGCCTCGAACCCGAGACGATGAAAACCTGTGATCGGCTCAGGCGCGCTTCCGTGTTCCACCCGCCGAGGCGATGCTAAGGCCGGGATGTAGACGCCCCAGACGTCCTTTGAAAGTTCGCCGGCGGCGAAGCGGACGGCTGATCGATCGCGCCTGCTTCGTGAATTTCGATCCGGTGACGCTGCTGCGGGTAGCTTGGGTGCGGGAGCATCACCGCTGGTCCCCGTGCTGCGCCATTCCTGGCGCCACCGCACGCGTCCCCCGGCTCCGACCTCGTCGCGTTTGAAACCGACGTGAACGCTTCGCCAATCGTGCACCGCGTGCCGCGGCTCCCCACCTGCGCGGCGGCGGCCGCTCAGGCAGCGAGGCCGTCGAACTGCAGCCGGGCGAGCTTAGCGTAGAGGCCGCCAGCCGATTGGAGTTGGTCGTGGGAGCCCTGCTCGACGATTTTGCCCCCATCCATGACGACGATCCGGTCGGCGGCGCGGACGGTGGCGAGGCGGTGGGCGATGACCATGGTGGTGCGGTTTTCCATCAACCGCTCGAGCGAGGCCTGGACGAGGCGCTCGCTCTCGGCGTCGAGCGCGGAGGTCGCCTCGTCGAGGAGAAGCAAGGGCGCATCGCGCAGGATGGCGCGGGCGATGGCGAGGCGCTGGCGCTGGCCGCCCGAAAGCCGGGCGCCGCCTTCGCCCATGAAGGTGTCGAACCCCTGGGGCAGCTTGCGCAGGAATTCGGCCGCGTTGGCGGCTTCGGCCGCCGCCCAAAGCTCGTCGTCGCTCGCCGTCCAACGGCCGTAGCGTAGATTGTCGCGGGCGCTCGCGGCGAAGATCACGGTTTCCTGGGGAACGACCGCGATGCGGGCGCGAAGATCGCCGGGATCGGCGTCGGGGAGCGGCACGCCGTCGATCAGCACCGCGCCGCCTTCCGGATCGTAGAAGCGCAGGGCAAGCTGGAACAGGGTGGATTTGCCCGCGCCGGACGGGCCGACCACCGCCAGCCGCTCGGCCGGCCGTACCGACAAGGAGAAATCCTCCAGCGCGCAAACTTCGCGCCGGGTGGGATAGCGGAAGGTGACGTTGCGGAATTCCAGCGCGCCGCGCGCCGGCTCGGGCAGCGGCTTCGGCTGTGCGGGCGCGCGGATTTCCGCCTGTTCGGTGAGCAGTTCCGCCAGGCGCCCCGCCGCGCCGGCGCCGCGCAGCAGCTCGCCATACACCTCCGTAAGGGCCCCGAACGCGCCGGCGACGAGGCCGCCCGTCAGCACGAAGGCGGCGATGGTGCCGCCGCTCAGCCGCCCCGCCTGAACGTCCAGCGCGCCCTGCCACATCACCAGGGTGATCGAGCCGAAAATGAGCGCGATGACGATCGCGGTCATCACCGCGCGCAGGATGATGCGGCGCCTGGCCGTGTTGAACACGTCTTCCACCGCGGTGCGGAAGCGGCCCGCCTCGCGCTCCTCCTGGCCAAAGGCCTGGACGATCTTCATGGCGCCGAGAACTTCGTCGATCATGGCGCCGACTTCGGCGATCCGGTCCTGGCTTTGGCGCGACACGTTGCGGACCCGGCGGCCGAGCACGGTGATCGGCACGACCACGGCCGGGATGCCGAGCAGCATCATCAAGGTAAGCTTGGGGGCAAGGGCGAACAGGTAGGCGATACCGCCCACCGCCATGACGATGTTGCGCAGCGCCACCGAAATCGTGGTGCCGACCACCTGCTCGATGATGGTGGTATCGGCGGTGAGGCGGGAGGCGATCTCCGACGGGCGGTTCTCCTCGAAGAAGCTGGGCGCGAGGCGAAGGAGGTTGCGCTGCACGGCTTCACGGACGTCCGCGACCACCCGCTCGCCGAGCCAGGACACGAAGTAGAAGCGCCCGGCGGTGGCAAGCGCCATCACCACGACCACGATCAGCAGATATTGGAACCAGCGCCCGATATTGCCGCCCGAGCCGCCGAAGCCGCGATCGATGATCAGCTTGAACGCGTTGGGAATCGCCAGGGTCGCGCTTGCGGCGACCACCAAGGCAAGCAGGGCGCCGAGCACATGGCCCTTGTAACGCGCGGTGAAACCCCAGATGATGCGGAGGTTGCCGAGTTTTCGGGGGGCGGGAAGATCAGGGCTGGTTTGCGCCATTCGGGAGGCCTAGCAGTGCATGTCTCGGCGCTCAATGCCGCCCCGTTCGGGAGCTTTCCCGGCCACCACCTGTTTAACGGCTAAGTCCTTGACGCGGTTGATTGTTCGTCCGCCGCGCACCATCTGGAGTCTCGATGCTCTACGACGCTTATGAAATGCAGCGCTCGCTGCTCGCCGGCGCTTCCACCCTTGCCAACATCGGCGCCGGCTGGATGCAGAACCCCGCAAATCCGTTTTCCTACAGCCAGATGGGGCCGATCGTCTCCTCGGCGCTGGATGTCTTCGCCCACGCCTCCGCGTCGCGCGGCAAGCCGGAGTTCGGCTTCGACACGACTGTGGTCGAGGGCAAGACGGTGCGCGTCACCGAGGAAATCGTGCTCAGGAAGCCGTTCGGCCAGTTGAAACGCTTCCGCCGCGAAGGCGTGGAGGGCGGCCCGCGCCTGCTGATCGTTGCGCCAATGTCCGGCCACTACGCCACCCTGCTTCGCGGAACGGTGGAGCGGATGCTTCCCGGCCACGACGTCTACATCACCGATTGGCGTGATGCGAAGCTGGTGCCGACCGACGCGGGCAAGTTCGACCTCGACGATTATGTCGATTACCTCATCGAATATCTCGAGAAGATCGGGCCCGGCGCCCACATGCTCGCCGTCTGCCAGCCGTCCGTGCCCTGCTACGCCGCGGCGTGCGTGATGAGCGAGACGGAGAACCCGGCGCGGCCCAGGACGCTGACCATGATGGGCGGCCCGATCGACACGCGCGAGGCGCCGACTGCGGTCAACACGCTTGCCACCCAGCGGCCTTATGCCTGGTTCCAGCGCAACGTCATTGCCACCGTGCCCTATCACTATCCGGGCAACGGACGGCAGGTTTACCCCGGCTTCCTGCAGCTCGCCGGCTTCATGACCATGAACCTCGGCAATCACCTCACCAGCCATTACGAGATGTTCAAGCACCTCGTCCAAGGCGACGGCGAGAGCGCCGACGGCACCAAGGCGTTCTACGAGGAATATCGCGCGGTTTGCGACATGACCGCCGAATTCTACCTGCAGACCATCGATGTCGTGTTCCAGCGCCATCTGCTGCCCAAGGGCGAAATGATGCACCGGGGCCGCCGCGTCGATCCCAAGGCAATCACCGACATCGGCATTCTCGCCATCGAGGGCGAGCGCGACGACATTTCGGGCATCGGCCAGACCAAGGCCGCGCTCGACATCGCCACCAAGCTGCCCAAGGCGCTCAAGAAGTACCATCTCGCCAAGGGCGTCGGCCATTACGGCATCTTCAACGGCTCCAAATGGCGCAACCAGATCGCGCCGGTGCTCGAGAACTGGATCCAAAGCCACGGCGGCTGAAATTCTCAGGCCTAAGCTCTTGAAAAGCCTGCGGACGAGACCATCTCCCCTTCACTGTTCAACAACTGAAAGGAGGTGGTCTGATGTCTCATTGTCACATGCCGAACGCGGCTAATCTGGTGAGCGCGGCCTCCGCGGGGGTTCACGCCTAAAGATTTGGGCCGTTTCTTCGGCTGACAATGGAAGGGCCGCTCCGAAAGGGGCGGCCCTTTTGTTTGGTGTGAAGGGAAGGCGTTCTTAGCCGGCGGGCGCCTGGGAGTTCGAGTCCTCCGCTGCCAAGGCCGCCAGCACCATTGCTTCCCAGGTCTCGACATTGCCGGCGTCGGCCATGATCTGGTCGGGTTCGCGCAGGGTGCGCAGGACCGACAGTGCATCGCCGACATAGTCGCGCCAGATCTCGTCTACGCGCGGGCCGGCGGACGGATCGGCGCCCTCGGCATTGATGCTGACGATCCGGCCGGCGATGACGCGGGCGATCCGTTCAACCGCGGACGTGTTCGATACGGGCATTCGTCGCTCCTTTTGTTTCGTTCAGACAACGGCAGAGCGCGCGGCGGGTTGCGCCCGCGCGCGCATTTCAGGATCGAGCCCAGCGCAGCAGCTGCCAGGCGAGCAGCGCGCAAAGCAGCCACACCATCAGCACGATCGCGATTCCGAGCCGGGAGCGCGGGCGCTCGGCCGCCAAGGCAGCGGCGGCGCGATGCTCGTCGAGAAGGCCGGGCGGGAGCATGCGCACGAACAGCCACAGCCCGGCGGGGATCAACAATGCATCATCCAGCAGGCCGATGATCGGAATGAAATCGGGAATGAGGTCGATCGGCGACAAAGCGTAAGCGGTGACCAGCAGGCCGACCAGCCGCGCACCCCACGGGCAGCGCGGATCGCGCGCGGCAAGCCAGGCGGCATGGACCTCGACCCGCAGGTTCCTCAGAAAGGAAGGCTTGTCGGCCACGCTACACGCCCCCGCCCGCGCCTGCGTCCGCCAAGGCCCTCAGCGGAGCCGGCCGCGCATGCCGCGCAGGAGCCGGTGTTTGGCCATCGGCTCGAACGAATCGTCGGCGCTTTCCGGATCGAGCGACTCGCTGTGGGCAAGCGTCTTTTCCAGATTGCTCGGCTCCTCTGGCGTAAACGGCACCAAGGTGCGGCCTTCGGAGCGCAAGGCTTCAACCGTTCGGATCAGCGACCCCGTTGCCCGGAAGCTTTGCTCCACCTCCTCCACGCCGACATCGAGATGCTCGGCCATGAGATCGCTGCGGATGCGCGCAATGGTTTTCGCCGCGGCGCCGCTGGGGTCGGTCGCGGCGTCCAGCATCACGTCGCATTCGCTGTCCAGGCCCATGGAGCGGTTGTTGAGGTTGGCCGAGCCGACCCGAAGCATGCGGTCGTCGACGATCATCACCTTGGAATGGACGTAGATCTGCTCGCCGTTGCTGGTCAGCGGGTTGTAGATACGGAAGCGATTCTCGTGATCGGCCTCACCGAGTGCCTTCATCAATTCGGCGCGCGCCGGGCTCATTGCCTCGTCGTCGAGCCAGCCCATGCCGGAGCTCGGGCTCACCACCAGGAATTCGGGTCCGCCTTTTTCCTTGAGCCGCCGCTCCACCGCCTGGGCGACGACGCGAGAGGCGAAATACTGGTTTTCCAGATACACGAAGCGCCGCGCCGCCATGATCATATCGACGTACAGCGCCTCGATCTCGCGCACTTCCGTCCAGTTCATCACCTTGCCGCGGGTGCGGGCGATGGCGACGGGCATGTCGCGGAAATCGGCCTTGAGCCCCTCGGGCCACGGCGCGGCGGGCGGAGCCTGGGCTTCGTCCAGCTCCTCGTCGCAGCCGATCTTCCAGCGCAGGCGGCCAAGCTCGCCAAGCGCGCGTGCTGCCTCTCCATCGACCGCCATGATGGTGTCGTGCCAGGGCCCGTAGTGGCGGCCGGTGGTCGGGCGGCGGCGGCGGGGATCGTCGTCCTTGTGGCCGCGCGTGTCCCAGCGCGATCCGGTCATGTCGATGCCGCCGCAGAACGCCAGGCTGTCGTCGATGACGAGCAGCTTTTGATGGTGACTCGCCTCGCGTGGATGGGCGCTGTCGAAGCGGAAATGGACCCTGCGGTGGCGCGCCCAGGTGGCAAGCCGGAAGATGGTGGAGCCGCGGCCGAGGAATTTATAGGCCGCCGCGTTCCAGGCGAGGACATGGATTTCCAGCTCCGGCCGGTTCTTCACCAGCCAGGATAACAGCGGTCCAAGGCTATTCGGCGCCTCGTCCTTTGCTTCGTGATCCAGGCGGATGCGGGTGTCGACATCCCAACCGATCACCATGATCCGCGACCGCGCCGACAGCATCGCCTTGCGCGCGATCCGGAAATAATCTTCCGCATCGACAATGAAGGCGGCGCGGTCGGCCTTCGCCACCTGCCAGCAATTGCGGCCGGGCTCGAGGGGGAGGGGCACCGTCTCGAGGGAGGGCGCGGGGCTGGGGGGGTGGGACACGGTAAGCACGGGTGCGAAACGACTGATCTGCGTTGCGGTTGCGTCGCGCTGTTTGCGCCGGAAGCATGGGCTGGCCCCGGGGCCGCTTTCACCGCGCTTCACCTGGCGTTCAGCAGCAGAAACCTGCCGTTCACGTTAGGACGGCGAGGCGAGCATAAGCGCCCGTCAGGCGGAGCGGAGGGCACCGGAACGCCGGATGGCCCCACGGGTTGATCTCCTGAACAGCGTGAGGAGTGTATCATGCGCAATGTATTTCTGATTGCCGGAGCCGCGGCTTTGGCCATGTCGATGCCGGTACTTGCCGAAAAGGGCGGCAAAGGCGGCGGCGGCAATGGTGGCGGGGGCGGCGGCAAGGGCCAGTCCGGGCAAGCGCATGGCGGCGGCGGTGGCGGCCACGGCGG
>DASWMM010000212.1:0-3909 GCA_036399755.1 Allosphingosinicella sp. | reverse complement strand
GGGCGCCATTAAATGGCGAGCGCCGCCGCCAGGCCGGCAAGCCCCGCCGCCACCCCGGCGGCGCCCGCGCGTCCGGTGCTGGACCGGACAGAGCATGTCATCGTCAGCATCGCGCTGATGATGGCGGTGCTGCTGCAGGTGCTCGACACCACCATCGCCAACGTCGCGCTGCCGCACATGATGGCGTCGATGTCGGCCACCCGGGAGACGATCAACTGGGTTCTGACCAGCTACATCGTTGCTTCGGCCATCGCGATACCGATCACCGGCTGGCTATCCGACCGGGTCGGGCGGCGGCGCCTGTTCATCTTCTCGGTGGTTGCCTTCACCGTCGCGTCGGTGCTCTGCGCAGCCGCGCAAAACTTGACGGAGATGGTGATCTTCCGCGCGATCCAGGGCGTTTCCGGCGCCTTTCTAGTGCCGATCGCGCAGGCCGTGATGTTCGACATCAACCCGCCCGAAAAGCACGGCCGGGCGATGGCGATGTTCGGGATGGGCGTCATGATCGGCCCGATCCTGGGACCCGTGCTCGGCGGCTGGCTCACCGAGAATTTCAGCTGGCGCTGGGTGTTCCTGGTCAACCTGCCGGTCGGCGTGCTCTGCACCGTTCTGCTGATCCGCTACATGCCGAAGTTCGAGACCAACCGGCGCCGTTTCGACCTGTTCGGTTTCGCGCTCCTCGCGCTCGCGCTCGGCAGCCTGCAGATGATGCTCGACCGCGGCGAGCAGCTCGGCTGGTTCGAAAGCACCGAAATCTGGATCGAAATGGCGCTGGCTGTCTCCGGCGCGTGGATGTTCGTCGTCCACCTCACCACCGCACGCGAGCCGATCTTCGCCCCAAGGATGTTCGCCGACCGCACCTTCGCATTCTCGCTGGTGTTCATGGCGGTGACCGGCGTGCTGCTCCTGGCCGGCCTGGCTTTGCTGCCGCCGTTGCTCCAGCGTCTGCTCGGCTACTCGGTGCTGGACTCTGGCTTCCTCACCGCCCCGCGCGGCATCGGCACGCTGATCTCGATGATGGTCGCGGGCCGGCTGACGGGAAAGGTCGATGCGCGCATCCTGATCTTCGCCGGCATCTCATTCATGGCGCTGTCGCTCTATCAGATGTCCGGCTTCTCGCTGCAGATGGGCGCCCGGCCGGTGGTCGTCAGCGGCATCGTCCAGGGCATGGGTTTGGGTTTCATCTTCGTGCCGCTGCAATCGCTCGCGTTCGCCTCCCTGCCACCGCAATACCGGACCAGCGCGGCGAGCCTCCTCAACCTGTCGCGCAACATCGGCGGCTCGATCGGCATTTCGATGATGACCGCGCTTCTCGCGCGCAACGTCCAGGTCAGCCATGCCGACTTGACGAGCTACATCCGCGCCGACAGCCTGCCGCTGGCCGACATCGGCATCATCGGCCGCCTCGGCGAATATGGCGACAGCGCGGTCGCCGTGCTCGACGCCGAGATCA
This sequence comes from Allosphingosinicella sp., assembly GCA_036399755.1. GTDB lineage: Bacteria > Pseudomonadota > Alphaproteobacteria > Sphingomonadales > Sphingomonadaceae > Allosphingosinicella. The sequence continues at coordinate 2,456 of DASWMM010000212.1, read as the reverse complement.
ACCGCCAGGCGCTGATGATCGCCTATATCGACGATTTCCACGCCATGATGCTGATCACGCTGTGCGCCTTGCCCCTCGTCTTCCTGCTCAAAAAACCCCACCCCACTGTTCCGGGCGAAGCCCCGCCGGTAATGGACTAAGCCATGCCCGCCGGAACCGCCGATCCGAGCCCCCATGCCCATCTGGCTTGAGGCCGCTCTCTGGGGCCTCTTCGCAGGGTCGGCACTGCTGATCGGCGCAAGCCTCGCCTACCTCTTCCAAATGCCGCCGCGAGTGACGGCCGGGATCATGGCGTTCGGCTGCGGCGTGCTGGCCTGCTGGTCGCCTTTGCGCTGTCGAGGAGCGGCGCCTAAGGCGTGATGGGAATTGGAGCGGGTAGCGGGGATCGAACCCGCATCACAAGCTTGGAAGGCTAGTGCTCTACCATTGAGCTATACCCGCTCGTCTCCTCGCTCGAAGCGCGGTGGTGGACAGGGCTGGATTCGAACCAGCGTACGGGAAACCCGGGCAGATTTACAGTCTGCTGCCTTTAACCACTCGGCCACCTGTCCGGGACACGCTCCGAAGCGAGGAGGCGGCTCAATGGCGAATGGCTTGGCCGCTGTCAACGCATAGGCGCGGCTCGGGTGGTTCGAACCGTGCGGCTTGCCAGCGCGCACCGGCGGCGGCATGGGAGCGGCATGCGCCGCAAAGCACGCCAACTCACCAAGGCCGAGAACCGTCCCCGCTTCTGGGGCCGCCACGCCGTCTCAGCCGCGATCGCTAATCCCGAACGCCGGATCTTCCAAGTGTGGGTGACCCGTGAGGCGGCGGCGGAGTACGATCTGCCGCCCGGCACGCAGGTGACCTACGCCGATGCCGCCGATCTCGGCCGCCTCGTGCCCAAGGACGCGCCGCACCAGGGCATCGTCGCCGAAGTGGAGCGGCTCGAGGATCTCCTGCTCGCCGACCTGCTCGACCAGGCGGAGGACCACCGGCCGCTGATCGTGCTCGACCAGGTCACCGATCCGCACAATGTCGGCGCTATCCTGAGGAGCTGCGCCGCCTTCGACGCACTCGGCCTAGTGACGCAGGATCGCCACGCTCCCCCCGAATCGGGCGCGCTCGCCAAGGCGGCGAGCGGCGCGCTGGAGATCGTGCCGTGGATTCGGGTGGTGAACCTGTCGCGTTCGCTCGACGAGATGGCGCAGGCCGGCTTCTGGCGGATCGGCCTTACCGGCGGCACCGAGACGAACCTGAAGCAGGCGCTCGGCCCCGCCCGAATCGCCCTGGTGCTCGGCGCCGAGGGCGAAGGCATGCGGCAGAATACCGAAACGCATTGCGATTCCCTCGCCCGCCTGCCGATCAGCGACCGGATCGAGAGCCTCAACGTTTCCAACGCGGCGGCCATTGCCCTCTACGCCGCGGCCTCGCATAACCACTGACGTAGCCCGTCCCTTCGGCGGGCTTCGGGGGGATATGCCATGAAGCTTTTCCGGATTGCCGCCGCGGGTGCGCTTGCGCTGCTCGCCACCGCCTGCCTGCTGACGCCGGGCAAGTTCGACGCCTCGCTGGACCTGCGGCGCGACGGCAGCTTCACCTATCGCTACACCGGCGAAGTGGTGTTCATCACCCCAGCGGCCGTCGCCGCGGCGGCGAAGGCGGATGAAGAAGGACCCTTCAAGGCGGAAGATCAGACCTGCGGGGGGATGATGGCGGACGACGACCTGATGTCCAACATCATCGAGGAGGAGCGCAACTGCACCGACGAAGAGATTGCGGACAAGCGCCGCGAGTGGGAGGCGGACCGCCTCGCCCAAACCGTAAACCGGAAGCAGGAAGCCGAGCGGATGAAGGCGATGTTCGGCGGCCTCGACCCGGACGACCCCAAAACGGTTGCGCAATTCACCGCGCGCCTGCTCAGCCAGGACGGCTGGAAGCGCGTCACCCACAAGGGCAAGGGCGTGTTCGACGTGGTCTACGAGAAGAGCGGCAAGCTCGATTACGACTTCGTCTTTCCCGTCTTTCCCGATGTCGACTGGATCATCCCCTTTGTGCATGCGACGCGGCGCAACGACGGGCGGGTGCGGATCGTCGCCCCGGCTTTCGCCCAGATGCAGGGCATGGGCGGCGGCATGAGCCCGATGAGCTCGCTCGGCGGACTGGCGGCGGCGGCCAACGACCGCGGCTCGCCGCTTCCCAAGGCGGAAGGAAGCTTCACGCTCACCACCGACGCCGAGATCCTCACCAACAACACAAGCGATGGCGCGGCCGCCGGCGTGGGCGGCACCAAGGTGCTGAAATGGGTGGTCGGCCCGCTCGACACCAAGAGGCCGGAAGCCCTGCTCAAGATGTAGGCGGTGCGGCGCGCCCCGGGGGGTGCTCAGTCCTCGGGCGCGACCGTTACGCGCAGGCCGTCCAGCTCGGGCGCGAAGTCGATCTGGCAGGACAGGCGGCTAGTGGCGGTGCGGAAGCTC
>DASWMM010000211.1:0-3189 GCA_036399755.1 Allosphingosinicella sp. | reverse complement strand
CAGCGAACCGCCCTTCGCGGCCCGCGCATCGGCGGGGACGCCGCCGAGATATCTGGAGGTGAGCAGCCCCTGGGCGAGCGGCGAGAAGGCGATGCAGCCGACGCCGAGCGTTTCGAGGGTGTCCAGCAGGCCGCCCTCGATCCACCGGTTGAGCAGCGAGTAGCTGGGCTGATGGATAAGCAGCGGAACGCCCTCCGAACGCAATATCGCCGCCGCCTCCCGCGTCAGTTCGGGCGAGTAGGACGAAATGCCGACGTACAGCGCCTTGCCCTGCCGGTGGAGGTGGGCAAGCGCCCCCATCGTTTCTTCCAGCGGTGTTTTGGGATCGACCCGGTGGGAATAGAAGATGTCCACATAATCGATCCCCATGCGCTTCAAGCTCTGCTCGCAGCTCGCGATGAGGTATTTGCGGCTTCCGCCGACGCCGCCGTAGGGGCCTGGCCACATGTCCCAGCCGGCCTTGGTGGAAATGACCATCTCGTCGCGGAGGCTCCCGAAGTCCGCCGCCATTACCCGTCCGAAATTCTCCTCGGCGGAGCCGTAAGGCGGGCCGTAATTGTTGGCGAGGTCGAAGTGGGTGACGCCCCGGTCGAACGCCCGGCGAACCACTGCCCTCCCCGTCTCGAACACGTCCGTTCCGCCGAAATTCTGCCAAAGCCCAAGCGAAATGGCGGGAAGATCGAGGCCGCTGCGCCCGCTGCGGCGGTAAGGCATGCGTCCGTCATAGCGGCCGGGATCGGGTTGGTAGTTTGGCGGGAAGCTCATCAAATCCTCCATGAACAAGCCCCTGCCCTCGGCGGGGCGAGGACGGGCTTGTCGGTGCTTACCGAAGCGCGGCGCAGCGCAAGCGCGCGCGCCGGCTCTTCACCGTGCCAATGCGAGCAGCCGCAGCATGTTCCGCTTGCCCAGCCCCGTCAGCCGGTTTGCCGCGGCCGACGCCGCCGGCTTGTTGGCCGCGTTGCCGACCTGGATGAGGCCCACCATGCCCATGCCTGCATGCGGCAGGCATTTGTAGCCGTAGAGGCCGGGCTTGGCGAAGCGCACCACGATCTCCTCGTTGATCTTGCCGCGAAAGGGCACGGCGCCGTCGGGGAGCATGCCCGCGACCGTTTCGGCATTGTGGCCGGGATTGGTGGCAAGGAAGCGGACGGTGTCGCCGGGCTGAATTCTGATAAACGGCTGCTCGAACGCCATGGGGCTGCCGTCGGAACCCTTGTTCAGCATCTTCACCTGCCACTCGCGCGCCTCGGCGGGCGCGTTCGCAAAGAGCAGAAGGGCGAAGGCGGCGGCGATGGGGCGCAACAAGTTCATAAGGATGGTCCTGATCAGATGCGGCCGGCGCGAAGGAACTCCGCGGCGTAGTGGGCGCCGCGGGCCGACATGGCCATGTAGGTGAGGGAGGGGTTCTGGCAGCCCGACGAGGCCAGGCAGGCGCCGTCGGTGACGAACAGGTTCGAAACGTCATGGGCCTGGTTGTACTGGTTCAGGACCGAGGTCTTCGGATCGCGCCCCATGCGCGCGGTGCCGGCTTCGTGGATGCCGAGGCCGACGCCGCCATAATGCTTTCGGGTGTTGATGTTCGTGCAGCCCGCCATCTCCAGCATCTCGCGCGCGTCTTTGTTGATCTGTTCGATCATCTTCAGGTCGTTGGGGCCCAGCGAACAATCGATGTGCGGAATGGGAATGCCCCATTTGTCGGTTCGCGTCGGGTGCAGGGTGACGCGGTTGTCGGCGCGCGGCAGCATCTCGCCGAAGCCGCCGAGGTGCAGCTTCCAGGCCCCGGGGCGGCGAAGGCCGGCCTTGAGTTCGGTGCCGACGCCCGCCTGCCAGGCGCCGCGCCGCCAGTTCTCGCGCATCGCGCCGCCCTGGAAGCCGTAGCCGCGGACGAAGCCCTCCCCCGGCTCGGTAACGTTGCGGTAGCGCGGAATGTAGAAGCCGTTGGGCCGGCGGCCGGAATGATAGCTGTTCTCGAAGCCGGGATAGGTGCCGTCCGCGCCCAGGCCGCTCAGATGGTCGACAAGATAACGGCCGACCGCGTCGGAGCGGTTGGCGATGCCGTTGGGAAAGGCTTCCGACTTGGAGTTGAGCATGATCTGCGCGGTGCCGATGGCCGAGGCGCAGAGGAAGACGATCTTCCCCTCGTACGTCCGGTGCACGCCGGTGTTGGCGTCGATCACGCGCACGCCCGACGCCTTGCCGGTGGCGGCATCATAGACGATGCTGTGGGCGATGGTGTCGGTGACGACCGTCACGTTGCCGGTGCGCTGCGCCGCGGGCAAAGTCGCGCTGAGGCTTGAGAAATAGGCGCCGTAGGAACATCCCCGTTCGCACAAGGAACGATATTGGCAAGCGGTTCGCCCAAGCGCCTCATGCTCGGGCGTCGGTTCGGTCAGGTGCGCGCAGCGGCCGATGATCAGGCGGCGGGTCGGGTGCGCGGCCTCCAGCTTGCGCTTGAAGTCCAGCTCCACGGGAGTCATCGCCATCGGCGGCAGGAACTTGCCGTCGGGAAGCTGCTCCAGCCCCTCCTTGGAGCCGGAGATGCCGGCAAAGGTTTCGACATGGTCGTACCACGGCGCCATGTCCGCATAGCGGATCGGCCATGCGGGGCCGTGGCCGTCCTCGGCGTTGGAGCGGAAGTCCATGTCGCTCATGCGATAGGATTGGCGCGCCCACATGATCGAGCGGCCGCCGAGATGATAGCCGCGGATCCACATAAAGGGCCGGCCCTCGGGGGTCGTGTAAGGATGCTCGCTGTCCTTGACCCAGAGGTGCTTGGTGGCGGTGGTGAAGGCGTAGCACTGGCTTTGCACCGCATAATGTTCAGCCGCCTCGTCTTCGGCGACCATTCCCATGTTGGGCAACTCCCAGGGAGCGAGGCCATCGGTATAATCGGCGCCATGTTCGATGTGGCGGCCGCGCTCGATGACCAGCGTCTTGAGACCCCGTTCACCGAGTTCCTTGGCGGCCCACCCGCCGCTCATCCCCGATCCGATAACGATCGCGTCGAAGCTCATATTCCGCCCGCCTTTGTTGCCGCCATGCCTGCCTGATCCGTTTACACCGCCCAGGCGCGCGTATCCGGCCCAACCGGAATGCCGCCCTGGAACGAGCCCGGAATCGGTTCGTAGCGAAGCTCCTGCGTCGCCCCGGCTTCCGACAGGTAATAGGCCGTCAGCACCAGATCCTTGA
>DASWMM010000210.1:0-1689 GCA_036399755.1 Allosphingosinicella sp. | reverse complement strand
GTGGCGCAAGCGCCAGAATTGGAGCCGCCGTCCAGCGCCCCTGCCCTGCCTCCCACCAGCTTGGAGCCGGTGCAACCTGCGCAAATGTCAAACGGCCCGATTGGCTTGGGCGAAGCCGGCCGCGTGGCTCCCCCCGTCACGCCGCCGGCCCCTCCGCAGCGAACCGCTCGCCCGGCCGAACAGGACAGTCGCGCCCCGCGCCGGGAAACCTCGCCTCCGACGCGGCGGCGTAGCCGCTACGCGGTCGATAGGGAGCCGCCGGGCCCCGCCCAATTCCGCGCGACGGCAGCGCCGGCCGGAACGGCACCGAATGTCAGAGCCTACAGCTTTGCGGCCGATGGCGGCCGCGTGATCGACGCGAGCGGCACCCGGGTCCAGACGATCCGGATCCGGTAGGGCTCAGCCCCGCGGGAATTCCAGGCCCATCTCGCGATATCGCGCGGGGTCCTCGCTCCAGTTCTCCCGCACCTTCACGTGCAGGAAGAGATGCACCCGCGTCTCGGCAGCCTCTGCGATATCGCGCCGTGATGCCTGGCCGATCGCCTTGATCGTCTGCCCGCCATCGCCGAGCACGATCTTGCGCTGGCTTTCGCGCTCGACGAACACCGTCTGCTCGATCCGGACGGACCCATCCGGCCGCTCCTCCCAGGAATCGGTCTCGACAGTCGATTGGTACGGGAGTTCGTCGTGCAGGCGCTCGAACATCTTCTCGCGCGTGATCTCAGCGGCGAGCATGCGCAGCGGCGCGTCGGTGATCTGGTCTTCGGGGTAGAGCCACGGCCCGGGCTGCATCGCCTCGGCGAGGCTGCGCTTCAGGACGTCGGTGCCGTCGCCGGTCAAGGCCGAGATCATGAAGGTGTGCCCGAAGCTCACCCGGTTGTTGAGCTCCGCCGCGAGCGCGAGGAGTTTGTCGCGCTGGATCAGGTCGATCTTGTTGAGGACGAGGACCTTCGGGCGGCCCATGTCGCCGAGCTTCTGCAGAAGGATCTCGACATTCTCATCGATGCCGCGACGCGCATCCACGAGGAGCCCGATTACGTCGGCGTCGCCGGCGCCGCCCCAGGCGGAGGTGACCATCGCCCGGTCCAGCCGCCGCTTGGGCTGGAAGATGCCTGGCGTGTCCACGAAGATGATCTGGGACGAGCCCTCGATCACGATGCCGCGCACCAGTTGGCGGGTGGTCTGCACCTTGCGGGACACGATCGAGACCTTCGCGCCGACGAGGCTGTTGAGCAGCGTCGACTTGCCCGCGTTTGGGGCGCCGATCAGCGCGACGAAGCCGCAGCGCGTGTCGGTCTTGGGTTGATCAGGCTGCATCTTCGCTGGTCCAAACGCCTTCGCGGGTCAGGATCTCGAGCGCGGCGGTCTGTTCCGCCTCGCGCTTGGAGCCGCCCTTGCCGACCGCTTCGGGGATTCCCTTGATCTGCGCCGACACGGCGAAACGCGGGGCGTGATCGGGGCCGGTGCGCTCGACCACCGCGTAGGTCGGCGTGGGCTTGCCCTGGCCTTGCGCCCATTCCTGCAGCGCCGTCTTGGGGTCGCGCGGCGGCCGAACGGTCGAGCGGACCTGCTCGAACAGCGCCCGTTCGACAACGCCCTTCGCGACTTCGTAGCCGGCGTCCAGGAAGACGGCGCCCAGAACCGCCTCCGTTGCGTCGGCCAGGGTGGCGCGGTTGCGACGGCCGCCTG
>DASWMM010000209.1:0-7296 GCA_036399755.1 Allosphingosinicella sp. | reverse complement strand
TTCCGCATCAGCCGAGCTTCTCCATCACCTCGTCCGAGACCTGGTAATTACCCCACACGGTCTGGATGTCGTCATCCTCTTCCAGCGTGTCGATCAGCTTCATCAGCAAAGGCGCATTGTCCTCTCCGACTTCCACCGGAGTCTGGGGGCGCCAGGCAAGCTTGCTGCTTTCAGCCTCGCCAAGCGACTTCTCAAGCGCCTTGGCGACTTCGTGAAGGGAATCCTGCGCGGTCCAGATCTGGTGGCCGTCCTCGTCCGATTCGACATCGTCGGCGCCGGCGTCGGTGGCCGCTTCGAACACGTCGTCGGCGCTGCCCGCCTTGGCGGCATAAGTGATCAGCCCCATCCGGTCGAAGCCGTGGCTGACCGAACCGCTCGCGCCCAGATTGCCGCCGTTCTTGGCGAACGCGGTGCGCACGTTGGTGGCGGTGCGGTTGCGGTTGTCGGTGAGCGCCTCGACGATCAGCGACACGCCGCCCGGGCCGAAGCCTTCGTAGCGGATGTCCTCGTAATTCTCGGCGTCGCCCATCGAGCTCTTGTCGATCGCCCGCTGGATATTGTCCTTGGGCATCGACTGCGCCTTGGCGGCGAGCACCGCTGCGCGCAGCCGCGGGTTCATGTCCGGATCGGGTGTGCCCATCTTGGCCGCGACCGTGATTTCGCGGGAAAGCTTGGAAAACATCGCCGAGCGCTTTTTATCCTGCGCGCCCTTGCGGTGCATGATGTTCTTGAATTTGCTGTGGCCGGCCATGGGTCCGCGGCGATCCTTGCTGTGAGGTGGTGTCCCCCGATAGCCGAGACCCTCAGGCGGGCGCAACGGATCAGACGTCGCCGCCCGTCAAGCCGGCCACGAGGGCGCGCTCAGCGCATGCCGAGGGCGGCCATGTAGGTGTCGAGGATCGCTTCCTCTTCCTGATATTCTTCTTTCTTCTTGCGGCGGATCTGGACGATCTTGCGCATCGCCTTGGCGTCGTAGCCGCGCGATTTCGCTTCTCCGAACACGTCCTTGACGTCGTCCGAAATCGCCTTTTTCTCTTCCTCGAGCCGCTCGATACGCTCGATCAGCAGGCGCAGCTCATCCGCTGCAACAGTACCTTCCGCCATTTGCCCAAAACCCCGAATCTGAATCGTGAAGGGGGCGTCTACGGGCTGCGGCGGCGCGGCTCAATAGGCTGCGGCGCGGAGCGGCAGGCGAAGCACCGGGCGGTGCCGCTCATCCTCCACGTCGATCCAGCCGTCGGCGGCAAGCCGGTCGCTGAAGAGCTGGCGGCGGACCACTTCGCTGGCCGTGCGCATCGCCTGGCTCAAAGCCGCGAGATCGTCGGCGCAGCTTTCCCCGGTGACGTCGGTCGCCTCATATTCGTCGCAGCAGACGTTGAAATAATAACGCGGCATGTGGGTGAAACGCCTGAAGGCCCGCTGCTATCCATGGGAGGGTGCGGTGTCGATTGCAGAAGCGGGCGTGCGGTGGAAGAGGGGGAGGATGAGCCACGAAGCCGAGTTGATCGCCGCCTTGCGCGGCCTCGCGACCCACAAGGCGGCGCGCGGCCTCCTCGACGACGCGGCGGTGCTCGAGATCGGCGGCGAGCGGCTGGTTCTCACCCACGACATGCTGATCGAGGGGGTGCACTTCCTGCCGGACGATCCGCCCGTGGATGTCGCCTGGAAGCTCCTTGCCGTGAACCTCTCCGACCTTGCCGCCAAGGGCGCGCGGCCGGCCGGGGTGCTGATGGGCTATGGCCTGACGGGGGATGCCGGTTGGGACGCTGCGTTCGTGGCGGGGCTCGGCCGCGCGCTCCGGGCGTTCGGCGTGCCGTTGCTCGGCGGCGACACCGTGAGCGTGCCGTCAGGGGCGCCGCGCGTCTTCGGCCTTACCGCCTTGGGAACGGCCGCCGGGCCGGTGCCCAGCCGTGGCGGCGCGCAGGCGGGGGACCAGCTCTGGGTCACCGGATCGATCGGCGATGCCGGCGCCGGGCTGCGCATCCTGAGCGGGGAGCTCCGCGGACCGGACGCATTGACCGAACGCTACCGCAGGCCCTCGCCCCGGCTGGAGGCGGGGGAGAGGCTGGCGCCGCTGGTCTCGGCGATGATGGACGTCTCCGACGGCCTCCTGATAGACGCCGCGCGCATTGCGGAGGCGAGCGGCGTTGCGGCGACCATCGAGCTTGGCGGCGTGCCGCTCTCCCCGGCGTATCTGTCGGCCTGTGGAGGCACTCGCGCCGCCCGCCTCGCCGCGGCGACGGCGGGGGACGATTACGAGCTCCTGTTCGCGGCTCCGCCCGCGCAAACGCCGGCGCTCCACGCCCTTTCCGAAGCGCTCGGCCTCCCCTTCACCCGCATCGGCGCCTTCGCGCCCGGCGCCGGGCTCTCCCTCACCGATGGCGGCGAAGCGCTTCCGCTGCCGCCGCGACTCGGCTGGGAACATGGCTCTGTCTCTTGTTGATGTAGCCGGGAGAGCGCCTTAAGACCTTCGCCACGTCCGGGCGCGCGCACCTTAACAAAGGGCGCTCCAGCCCGGCCAAATAGGGGAAGGATAAAAATGACCGTTGTGCTCATTGCCATAGCCTGCGGGGTCATCGCAGTGCTCTACGGCATCTTCACCAGCCGCCAGGTGCTCGCGATGTCGCCGGGCAACGAACGGATGGTGCAGATCGCCGAAGCCATTCAGGAAGGCGCCCAGGCCTATCTCGGCCGCCAATATACCGCGATCGCCGTCGTCGGCGTGATCGTCGCGGTGCTTGTCGCCGTGCTGCTCGGCACCACGCAGGCGATCGGCTTCGTGATCGGCGCGCTGCTTTCGGGTGCGGCCGGCTATATCGGCATGAACATCTCGGTCCGCGCCAACGTGCGCACCGCCGAAGCGGCGCGGCGTTCGCTGCAAAGCGGCCTCACCACCGCCTTCCGCGCCGGCGCCATCACCGGCATGCTGGTCGCGGGCCTGGCGCTGCTCGCCATCGCCGGCTTCTTCTACGTCCTGGTGGAAGTGAAGGGCCTCGCGCCCAACGATCGCTTGGTCATCGACAGTCTCGTCTCCCTCGCCTTCGGCGCTTCCTTGATCTCGATCTTCGCGCGTCTCGGCGGCGGCATCTTCACCAAGGCCGCCGACGTCGGCGCCGATCTGGTCGGCAAGGTCGAGGCCGGAATTCCCGAGGACGACCCCCGCAACCCGGCCGTGATCGCGGACAACGTCGGCGACAATGTCGGCGATTGCGCCGGCATGGCCGCCGATCTGTTCGAGACCTATGTCGTCACCGTCGGCGCCACCATGGTGCTGATCGCGCTTCTCGTTTCGGGAACCACCGAGCAGCTCACCGCTCTGATGAGCCTGCCGCTGATCATTGGTGGCGTCTGCATTCTCACTTCCATCGCCGGCACCTACATGGTGCGCCTCGGGTCCAAGCAGTCGATCATGGGCGCCCTTTACAAGGGCTTCTGGACGACCGCTTTGCTGTCGATCCCGGCGATCTACTACGTCACGTCGCAGACGCTCGACGGCGGCATGAACACCGTCATCGGCAGCGCCCGCGAGGGTGCCGGCACCGAAGTCGAAAGCCAGGTCGCCACGCAGGCCCTGGCCGGCGGCTTCACCGGCATGGACCTGTTCTGGTGCATGATGGTGGGCCTCGGCGTGACCGCGCTGCTGGTCTGGATTACCGAGTACTACACCGGCACCAACTACCGCCCGGTCCGCTCGATCGCCAAGGCGTCCGAGACCGGCCACGGCACCAACGTGATCCAGGGCCTTGCGATCAGCCTTGAATCCACCGCGCTTCCGACGCTCGTCATCTGCGTCGGCACCATCCTCTCCTACCAGCTTGCGGGCCTGATCGGCATCGCCTTCGCGGCGACGGCGATGCTTGCGCTGGCCGGCATGGTAGTTGCGCTCGACGCCTACGGCCCGGTCACCGACAACGCCGGCGGCATTGCCGAAATGGCCGGCATGGAGGACGAGGTGCGCCACCGCACCGACGCCCTCGACGCGGTCGGCAACACCACCAAGGCGGTGACAAAGGGCTATGCGATCGGCTCCGCCGCACTCGCCGCCCTGGTGCTGTTCGGCGCCTATACCGAAGATCTCAAGCATTATGCGGGCGATCTCGGCATCGGCGCGAACGGCATCGATTTCTCGCTGTCCAACCCCTACGTCGTCGTCGGCCTGCTGCTTGGCGCGCTCCTGCCCTATCTCTTCGGAGCGATGGGCATGACCGCGGTCGGCCGCGCGGCCGGCGAAGTCGTCGTCGACGTGCGCGAGCAGTTCCGCTCCAACCCGGGCATCATGGAAGGGACCAGCCGTCCCAACTATGCCCGCACCGTGGATCTCGTCACCAAGGCGGCGATCCGCGAAATGATCGTGCCTTCGCTGCTTCCGGTGCTTGCGCCGATCGCGGTGTTCTTCGGCATCTCGCTGATCGCGGGCCGTGACCAGGGCTTCGCGGCCCTTGGCGCGCTCCTCCTCGGCGTGATCGTCTCGGGCCTGTTCGTCGCCATCTCGATGACCTCGGGCGGCGGCGCGTGGGACAATGCCAAGAAGTATATCGAAGACGGCAATCACGGCGGCAAAGGCTCAGAGGCCCACAAGGCCGCGGTGACCGGCGACACGGTTGGCGATCCCTACAAGGACACGGCCGGCCCGGCGGTGAACCCGATGATCAAGATCACCAACATCGTCGCCCTCCTCCTCCTCGCGGCCCTCGCCGCGCAGGGCGCGGGCGCCGGCTGATCGAACCGCCTTCACGGGCAAACACCTGGCCCCGTCCGGAGCGATCCGGGCGGGCTTTTCTTTTGCGGAAAGGGGGCGGCGCGTCGGAAAAAGTCTCGGCCGAGCGCCGATCTCAGTGACGGGAGTCCGGCGCTAGACGCCCTGCTGTCGGTCTGCCGCCCGCCATTCGGGCCGTCATGCCCAGCATATTGCGTTGCTCGCTGTACCGGCCGAGTTGCGCGGACGTGATCTCCGAGCAGGGCCGGCTGGGATCGGGTGCCACCTTCGGACACGCGATCGGCATTCCGGCAAGTTCCGCAAAGGCGGCGCCGCCGCGCGGATCGAAGGCGCTCAGCAACTCGTCCGGCCGGTCGATCTGGTGGGCGTTGAAGAGAATAAAGGCGGGGAGCGCGGCAACGAGCCCCCACCCGAACGGACGCGCCATGCCGAAGACGTCGCCTCCGCGCTCTCCCGCGACGCGGATGAAACCCTGCCAAAGCGAGGTCGACGGCGTGACCGGAGACGATTCGGGCACCTCAACCGCGATGGACCGGCGGCGGCCGAAGTCGCGCGCTGCGCCGGGACGCGTATCGCGACGCGACGGCGCAATGAAGGCCATGCTGCCCGTCAAGGACGCGATCGCGGCAACCCGCTGGCCAACACTTGGGTGGGTCGGGCCGTCGAACCGCCGCTCGCTGTCGATCAGCATCGCCGAGAATTCCGGCGACAGGCCAGGCAGACGCCCCCGGCCGTCGATGCGGCCAAGCGCCGAGACGAGCGCCGCCGGATTCTTGGTCAGTTCAACGGAGCCCGCATCGGCGACATATTCGCGCGACGAAAGGATCGTCAGCCGGATTGCATCGCCCAAATTGAGCACCTGCTGCCTGGCGAGCAGGACAGCCAGCAGCACGATGATCACGAACGGCAAAAGGATCACCAGCGCAAAGCCGCCAAGGAAATCGCGCGCCGTGATTGCCTGATCGTGGGTGAGAATCCCCTTTTCGACCAGCGACTGGAAGATTGTGTTCCTCCGCAGGCTCTGCCGCTGTTGCTTGTCGATCTCGACCTGGGCGAGCGAGCGGATCGCGTACAGGCAGGCATTGGCGACCACCAGGTAGCGGACATCGCCGCGGCGGATGTGCGTGAGCTCGTGCGCCAGCACTGCTTCAAGTTCGTCATCGTCCAACGCGTCGATCAGCGCCCGCGTCACCACGATCGTCGCTTCGCGCTTGGCGAAGCCGTAGGCGAAAGCGTTTAGCGCTTGGCTTTCCAGGATCGCCAGCCGAGTCTTGGGCAGGCCGGCGGTGATCGCCAGCGGCTCGAATATCCGCCACAGCCGCGGAGCGGAGCGCGGATCTGTGGTCGTGAACGGCAACGCGCCTCGCACCGCGCGCAGATGCGCCCAGCCGCCGATCGCAAAGGCGATTACGCCGAACAGGGTGAGCAGCGGCACATAGCGCAATGCGTAACCGGTCCAGTTGAAGAACGGTGCGTGCGCCCGATCGAACAGCGCAAGGAAGATCAGCAGGGTCGGCAAGGCGACCAGGTGAAAAGCCGCAATGAACGCGGCGAACAGCTCCACCGACCGCCGGTCGTTATGCTCTACCCAGCCGAACAGGCCATTATGCTGCGCCATCGATTTCGTGCCCCCGCCGGCGGATCAGAACGCAATCGCCATCGGCTGGTCCAGCGATGCGCGCTCCGCACCCAGGTCGAAAACCTGGCGCCGCTCGATGCCTGCACGCCTGGCGAACGCACTCGCCGGCCACTGCCGCGCCGACGCGTTGAATTCGCCGACGACGATGTTGTGGAAGCGGCGGGCCGCGGTGATCCGGTTCTCGCAATCGATCAGCTCGTTGCGCAAGGCATTGAAGTGCGAGGATGCCTGGATGTCCGGCAGCTTTTGGGCCGCGGCGAACAGGGTGTTGAGTGATGCGGTGAGGTTTTTTTCGGCCCTCATCTTGAGCTCCGGAGTCGCGGCGGCCATCGCGTCGGCCTGCGCCCGGGTCACGCCGAGGACCAGTTCGGCCTCATGCTTGGCGAAGCCGCGCACGGTTTCCACCAGGGGCGGGATCAGATTGTGGCGATGCTTCAGGTGCGCGTCGAAATCCGCGAACGCGACATTGCACCGTTCGTCGAGCGCGATGATGCGGTTGCCGGTCTTGAACCAGCGCCGCACAAAGAGAAAAGCCAATGCGGCAACCGCGACCGCACCCCACATGACCACCTGCCCCGAGGGCGATCCCCAAAAACCGCTGTCCATCAATACCCCCTGAATTCGACGGGGGAGTTATGGCACACAAGATTTAACAATCGGTACTCGCCGCCCTGGTTTTCCGGCCCTGGTTTTCCGGTGAAGGCGGCAACTCTCTGTTTTTGAACGGGCGTCCAAGCTTCCGGGCAAACCCGCCATTGGGCACGGACGGGATGTACCTGATATGTTCTTTTCGCTTTCCTACATACCCCCGATTGTGCCAAGGAGGCGGATCGGCTTTCGTGACCTTGCTCTTTGAAACTGTGGCTAGCTTGAACCGCCTTCCTGCGGCGCGGGCATGGCGCCTCGGGCGTGCTTTCCACGTCCTGCGCTCCGCGCACCC
>DASWMM010000208.1:0-1784 GCA_036399755.1 Allosphingosinicella sp. | reverse complement strand
TGAAGGCCGTCCATGCGCGAATCGCCGACCGTCTCGCCCGCGCCGGTCTGCCGCTCTACGCCCAGCATGTCGATCCGATCGACACGGGGACTTTGGTCGACATCTTCCGCGACGACGCCCGCGCCTCCCTGATCGGCACCGACGCCTTAAGGGATGGCGTAGACGTGCCCGGCCACTCGCTTCGGCTGGTGGTGATGGAGGGCGTGCCCTGGCCGCGCCCCAACGTCCTGCACGCCGCCCGCCGAGCCGTTGGTGGCGGCAGCGCCTATGACGACCGGGTGGTCCGCGCCCGCCTGGCTCAGGCGTTCGGCCGCCTGATCCGGCGGCAGGGCGACAAGGGCATGTTCGTTCTGCTCTCCTCGGCGACGCCCACCCGCCTGCTCAGCGCCTTTCCGCCGGGCGTGGCGATCCGCCGCGTCGGTTTGGCCGAAGCGATCGAGCGGGTGCGGCTTTCCAACGCCGCGCCGTTGGTGCAAGGCCTCGCGCCGGAGAGACGTCCCGAAGAGGCGCAATGAAGACCCTGACGCTGCTGCGCCACGCAAAGTCCGATTGGGACGACACCGTCCCCCGCGACTTCGACCGCCCCCTCAACAACCGCGGCCGCCGCGCCGCGCGCACCGTGGGCCGCGAGATGAAGCGGCTGGGGCTGCGCTTCGACCGCGTGGTGGCATCCTCCGCCGTGCGGGTGCGGGAGACGCTGGCGGAAGTGGAAACCGCCTTCGCCCCGCTGACGCCCGAGTTCGACAAGCGGCTTTATCTCGCCACCCCCGACACGCTGCTGGAGATCGCCCAAGCCGCCCCGCCCGAAGTGGAGCGCCTGCTGCTGGTGGGCCACAATCCGGGCCTGGAGCAGCTCGTCCTGGCGCTCGCCGGTGCCGAGTCCGGGCACCTACGCGACGAAGTGGAGATCAAGTACCCTACGGCAACCCTTGCCGAACTGCGCCTGCCGATCGACACCTGGGCGGACCTGCGCGAAGGCACCGCCGAACTGACGCGGTTCATCCGGCCGAGGGATCTCGATCCGACGCTAGGTCCCGACAGCGTCTGAGGTGAGCGCACCCCCACTCTCTTCGACGGGAGCGGAAACGAAGCCTTAGCGAAGCGAAGCTGAGTTAGGCGAAGCTGGAGAGGGTGACACCGTGGGAGGATAGCCCCGCCTCCGCCCTCGCGTCGAACCAAACCCACCCCCAACCCCTCCCTCTCCGCCGCAGCGGTAGCCCTTCAGGCGCCCTGCGAAGGGAGGGGAGCGGATAGTGCCTGCCGCGCGCACCACCCCTCCCTTCGCACGGCATCCGCGGCGGGACGCTGGCACATGCAAGGGAGGGGCAGGGGTGGGTTTTCCGCAGCCAGCAAGACGGTGCGGCCTTGCAGCGCTTCCACAGCTCACCCAGCATGAACAAAGAAAGGGCGCGGAGACCGTAGCCCCCGCGCCCTTTCTAATCAGCTCCGAACGAAAGCTCAGGCGCTCGCCTGTGCCTCCTGCGGCAAAGCGCCGCGCGCCTGGGCGATGATGCCGCTGAACGCTGCCGCTTCGTGCATCGCGATGTCGGCCAGGACCTTGCGGTCGAGATCGACTCCGGCGAGCTTCAGGCCGTGCATGAACTGGCCGTAG
The DNA here is from genome assembly GCA_036399755.1 of Allosphingosinicella sp. Lineage (GTDB taxonomy): Bacteria > Pseudomonadota > Alphaproteobacteria > Sphingomonadales > Sphingomonadaceae > Allosphingosinicella. The sequence goes on along the minus strand of DASWMM010000208.1, from coordinate 172 downwards.
GTCAGGCCTTCGGCCCGCACCGCGGCGTTGATGCGCTGGATCCACAGGGCGCGGAAGCTGCGCTTCTTAACCTTGCGATCGCGATAGGCATATTGCCCGGCCTTCTCCACCGCCTGCTTGGCGATGCGGATGGTATTTTTGCGACGGCCATAATAGCCCTTCGCCTGTTCCA
>DASWMM010000207.1:0-16584 GCA_036399755.1 Allosphingosinicella sp. | reverse complement strand
CCCTGCTTTTGCAGGGGAGGGGGGCCGCACGAAGTGCGGTGGAGGGGCCGAGCGAAGCGAGGAGGCAGCACCTCCGCTTCGCTCCGGCCCCTCCACCATGCTTCGCATGGTCCCCCTCCCCCGGAACGCCGGGGGAGGATTTTTAAGCCTCCAGCTCGATGTCCCAGTAGAGGTAGTCGCGCCAGCTATCGTGCAGGTAGCCGGGCGGGAAGCTTCTGCCGTTTTCCTGCAATTGCCAGGTCGTGGGCCGGTACGGTCGGCGAAACAGGCCCATGTGCGCCTGGGCGGGGGTGCGGCCGCCCTTCTTGAGGTTGCAGGGCGCGCAGGCGGTGGCGACATTCTCCCAGGTGGTGCGGCCGCCCTGAGCGCGGGGCACGACATGGTCGAAGGTCAGCTCGCGCAGATCGCCGCAATATTGGCATTGGAAGCGGTCGCGCAGGAACAGGTTGAAGCGTGTGAAGGCGGGGTTCTCGCTCGGCTTCACGTACTGGCGAAGCGCGATCACCGAGGGGAGCTGGATGGTGCGCGTCGGGCTGTGCACTTCGCGGACATATTCGGCGACGATGTCGACCCGCTCAAGGAACACGGCCTTGACCGCGGTCTGCCACGGCCACAGGCTGAGCGGATAATAACTGAGCGGCGTGTAATCCGCGTTCAGGACCAAGGCAGGGCAAGCGTCGGGGTGCCGGATGAGATCGGGGTGGTACATAGACGGCGAGCGGCCTCCATTTCCCTCGAGGAGGTTTCTCCCGAACGATCCGGCCTGTTCGCACCCAGGACGAAAGGAGGAGGCTCCCCTGTCCAGCCCCCTTCTCGGGCGAGAAGGTGACGCCGCCATGACAGCATGGAGGGCAAGCGCCCGTCAAGAGTGTCGGCGCTGATGCAGGTTGTTTCCCGCTTCGCGCCGAGCCCGACCGGTCGGCTGCACCTCGGCCATGCCTATTCCGCGATGCTGGCGCACGACTTCGCGCGGGCGCGGCGCGGCGCGTTCCTGCTGAGGATCGAGGATATCGATCCGGGACGGGCTCGGCCGGAGCATGTCGATGGGATCGTCGGAGACCTTGCCTGGCTTGGGCTGCGGTGGGACGGGGAGATCGTGTTTCAGTCAGGGCGACTGGCGCTGTACGCCGAGGCGCTTGGGAATTTAAAAGCGAAGGGGCTCGTCTACCCCTGCTTCTGCACCCGCTCGGCGATTGCCGCCGAGATCGCGGCGAGCGCTTCGGCGCCGCACGGGCCGGACGGGGCGCTGTATCCGGGCACCTGCCGCAGGCTGAGCGAGGCGGAGCAGGCACGCCGCGCCGCCGCCGAGCCGCATGCCTGGCGGCTGGATGTGGCGAAAGCGGCCGCCGGCGCGGGACCGCTTTACTGGCATGACGGCGATACCGAGGTGCATGCCAAGCCGCAGGCGTTCGGCGACGTGGTGCTGGCGCGCAAGGATGCGCCGGTGAGCTATCACCTCGCGGTCACGGTGGACGATGCCGCGCAGGGGGTTACCGACATCGTGCGCGGGCGCGATCTTTACGCCGCCACCGACGTCCACCGCCTGCTGCAGGCGCTGCTTGGCCTGGCGACGCCAACATACCACCACCACGCCTTGCTCACCGATGCCGAAGGGCGGCGGCTCGCCAAGCGGAACGGTGCGCCGACGCTTGCCGCTCTGCGCGAGGGCGGGGCCGATCCGGCGGCGCTGCTTGCAGGGCTGCGTATGGGCCAAATGCCGGGTGGATATTCCGCCGCGGCCTCCTAGATAGGCTCCATGGATACTTTCCTTTTCGTCCTCATCGTGCTCGCCGCCGGCGCGACCCTGTTCGTGCTCGCCAAGGGCGTGATCGGCATGGCCCAGCAGAAGGATTTGAACGGCGCCCGCTCGCAGGCGCTGATGCGCAAGCGCGTCCTTTATCAGGCGATCGCCATCGTTTTCGTTGTGCTGTTCCTGCTCGTGGCCAAAGGCAAGGGCTGAGGCGCTGGTCCGGCTCAACAAGATCTACACTCGCACCGGCGACTCCGGCGACACCGGCCTCGTCGACGGCTCCCGAATCTCCAAGGCGCACCCGCGCGCGCAGGCGATCGGCGACGTCGATGAAGCGAACAGCGCATTGGGCATCGCGCTGCTGCATCTGGAGGGGGAGCCGGCGCGGATCGTTCAGGCAATCCAGAACGAACTGTTCGACCTCGGTGCCGATCTGGCGACGCCCGGCGAGGATTTCGCGCCGTCCGAGATGACGCTGCGCATCGTCCAGCCGCAGATCGACCGGCTGGAGGGCGAGATCGACGCCATGAACGAGGAATTGGAGCCGCTGCGCAGCTTCATTCTCCCCGGCGGCAGCCCGGCCGCGGCCTATCTTCACCTTGCCCGCGCAATCGTCCGCCGGGCCGAGCGGGCGGCGGTGGCGGCGAGCGCGGAAACCGTGCTCAATCCGCTCGCCCTCATCTATTTGAACCGCCTTTCCGACCACCTGTTCGTGGCGGCGCGGCTTGCGGCCAAGGCCGGAGGCGGCGATGTGCTCTGGAAACCGGGAGCCACCAGGGGCTAACCTGCGTTAGTAATTCCGGTTAGCGGGCACGGGAGCGGATTTCGATGGCGACACGGGCGGTAGTGGCGAACGATCGGAGCCTTGCGCTGCGCTTCCGGACGGTGCGGGCGCTCAGCCGCGCGATCGCCGCGCCGTTGAGCGATGCCGACGCGACCTTGCAGCCCAGCCCCGACGCGTCGCCTGCCAAGTGGCACCTGGCGCACACCACCTGGTTCTTCGAGACCTTCGTGTTGCGCGATCATGTGCTCGGATATCAGGTGCACGACCCGCGCTGGTGCTTCCTGTTCAACTCTTATTACGAAGGCGAGGGCGAGCGGCACCCGCGGGAGAAGCGCGGCATGCTGTCGCGGCCGTCGCTGGACGAGGTGCTCGCCTGGCGTGATTCGGTGGACGATGCGCTCGTGCGCGCGCTTCCGGGGCTCGGCGCCGAGGTGCTGGTGCTGGTCGAACTCGGCCTCAACCACGAGCAGCAGCATGGGGAGCTGATGCTCACCGACATCCTTGCCGCATTCGCCGAGAACCCGCTGCTGCCCGCTGTTTGGGAAGCCGCGCCTGAGCCAGCTTCCGAGGCGGGGCCGATCGGCAGCGTCCGCTTCGGCGGCGGCGTGGCGGAGATCGGGCATGGCGGCGGCGGCTTCGCCTTCGATTGCGAAGGGCCGCGCCACCGGGTGCTGGTCCAGCCCTACGAGCTTGCGGACCGGGCGGTGACCAATGGCGAGTGGCTGCAGTTCATCGAGGCGGGCGGCTACACGACGCCGGGCCATTGGGTGGCGGATGGTTGGGCGTGGGTGAAAGCACACGGCGTGGATGCGCCGCTATACTGGCGCCGGGGCGGCGAGGGCTGGGCGCGCTTCGGCCTCGACGGGCTCCAGCCGCTCGCCCCCGCGGAGCCCGTCTGCCACGTAAGCTGGTACGAAGCCGACGCCTTCGCCCGCTGGGCGGGTGCACGGCTGCCGACCGAGGCGGAGTGGGAAGTCGCGGCCTCGGGCCTCGATCCTGCCTCCGGCAACCAGCTCGACGAAGCCGGCCCGGTCCGCCCCCGCGCCGCGCCGCCGGGCGAGAGCCTCCGCCAGATGTACGGCGACGTCTGGGAATGGACCGCCAGCCCGTTCACCCCTTACCCCGGCTTCCGTCCGGCCGAGGGCACGGTGGGCGAATATAACGGGAAGTTCATGGCCAATCAGTTCGTTCTGCGCGGCGGCAGCTGCGCGACCCCGCGCGGCCACCTCCGGCAAAGCTACCGCAACTTCTTCTACCCCCACCAGCGCTGGCAATTTTGCGGCCTCCGTCTGGCGCGGGACCTGTGATGGACATCGCCGTCAAACCCCAGGTCGATCCTGCCTTTCGCCGCGACGTGCTGGCCGGCCTCGCCGCGCCGGTGCGGGCGATCCCGGCCCGCTGGCTCTACGACCTGCGCGGATCGGAGCTGTTCGAGGACATCACCCGCCTCCCCGAATATTACCTGACGCGCGCCGATGCCGCCGCGCTCGAGGCGCATTGCCCTCAGGTCGCCGAGATCGTCGGCCGGGGCCGGGCAGTGGTGGAATTCGGCTCCGGCTCGTCCGCCAAGACGCCGATCCTGCTGCGCTGCGTCAAGCCCTCGGTGTATCTGCCGATCGACATTTCGGGTGAATTCCTGCGCGATTCCGCGGATGCCCTCGCGCGCGAATTCCCGGATCTGCGTGTCGATCCGATCGAGGCCGACTTCATGCGGCCGATCAAGCTTCCGCACGCCTATGCGGACACGCCGAAGCTCGGCTTCTTCCCGGGCTCCACCATCGGCAACCTGGTGCCGCCGTCGGCGGTCGACCTGCTCCGCTCAATGCGGGAGACGCTGGGCACCGGCGCCTGGCTGCTGATCGGCATGGACCGGGCAAAGGATGTCGACACCCTGCTCGCTGCCTATGACGATGCGGCGGGGGTGACCGGCGAGTTCAACTTGAACCTCCTCCACCGCATCAACCGCGAGCTTGGCGCCACTGTCCCGGTCGAGGATTTCCGACACCGCGCGGTGTGGAACGACAAATTGTCGCGGATCGAGATGCATCTGGAAGCGGTGCGCGACGTCGCCTTCGAGGTGGACGGGGAGCGCTTCACGATGCGCGCCGGCGAGACCATCCACACCGAGAACAGCCACAAATACGGGCCGCGCGATGCGCGTCTGCTGCTCACCGCCGGCGGCTGGACGGTTCAGGAGGAATGGACCGATGCCGAGGAGCGCTTCTGCCTGGTCCTCGCCAAGGCGGAGCCGCTTCGTTTCGCGCCCTAGCGGCGGACTTCGGCGCGCCAGGTGGTGATGTAGTCGGTGGAGCCGCGGCACTCGTCCATGTCGGCTTGTTCAACCAGCCGGAAGCGGGCGCCGTCCCAGACATAGGAGCGGGTGGACCCGCAGTCGCCGAGGCCGCGCGCCTTGGAGAAGCTGACAAGCGTCGCCGAAGCCGGATCGAAGCCGGCGTTGATCAGAATCGGCTTGCCCTCGCCTTCCCACCAGCTTTCGTGCGTGTCGAACCGGGCCGCCCGTGCCGCCGCGACCCCGCCCTTGGCCGGGACGACGATCGGCACATAACTGATGTTGTAGGCGCCGGAGCCGCAGGCGAGCAGGACCAGCTTGTCCGGCCCGAGCGGCTGGACGTCCTGCTCGTCGGGGCCGCCGACTTCGTCGATCGTGCACTTGAAGCGCTTGCGCAGCGCCGCCAGGTCCCGGGCGGCGAGGCTCGCCTTGCGGCTGCTCCCGGCAGGCGCGGCGATCCGGGGCAAGGGGGGTGGCGGCGGCACTGCGGATGCCGGCTTCGTGCCCGGCCGGACCAGCGCGGTCACCGTGCCGATGCGCCGCTGCTGCTCGTCCATGTAGAGCAAGGCCGCACTCACGCCCTTGAGCGACACGCGCCCCAGAGACGTGCCGTCGGGCCTGCGAAGCTCGAACTCGGCGGCGGTGCGCATGGCGGCGAGGACGGCGGGTGCATCGGCGGCGGCGACCGCCAGGGATCCCTCCTGATCCTCGGCCAGCCGAGCCGGGAGCGGCTTTCCGTCGGCGATCAGGATAGCGGCCTGCGTCTCCCCGCGTGTTCCAAAGGCGATGGCGGCACGCGCGCCGGCTTCGGGGCCGCGCCGGACGCTCATCGTCAGGGCGTCTTCCGGGAAGCTCTCCGGCATCAGGCCCACGGCGTGGCAGGCGCGGCCATTGTCGCAGCCGACCGCCCAGTCGCCGAAACCTTTCAAGGGCGAAGGCTGCGGTGCGGCGGCGGCGAGGAGGAGGGCGGTGAGGATCATTTCCGGGAGACTAACCCGGGTTCGCCCTTCGCGCCAGCGGCCCGCCATTGCCCCACCTGCGCCTCTTGCCTACATGGACGGGAGCTTGGCGGGGAGTGTGTGATGGTTCTGGCGTTGATCTCGGTATTGATGCTGCTGCTTAACGTAGTGCGGTGGGTGATCATCATCCAGTTCGTGCTGAGCCTGCTGCTCCTCTTCAACGTGATCAACACCCACAACGATTTCGTCCGCGCATTGTACGGTGCGCTTGAGAGGATGACCGCGCCGCTTTACCGGCCCATCCGCCGATTCATGCCCGACTTCGGCGGGGTCGATTTCAGCCCGATGGTTCTGATCATCATCGTGATGATCCTTCAACAGTTGCTTGGCGGCCTCTACCTCGACGTTTCCCGAAGCTACGCATGACCGCGGCGCTGATCGACGGCAAAGCCTTCGCCGCGCGGCTGCGGGGGCAGGTAGCGGCGAAGGTTCCCGTATTTGCCGAACAGGCGGGGCGCGCGCCGGGGCTTGCGGTGGTGCTGGTCGGCGACGATCCGGCGAGCCAGGTCTATGTGCGGTCGAAGGGCAAGGCGACTGCCGAGGCGGGCATGGCGGGCTTTGAGCATCGCTTGGCCGATTCGGTGACGGAGGAGAAGTTGCTGGCGCTCGTCGAACGGCTCAACGACGATGAGGCGGTGGACGGCATTCTCGTCCAATTGCCGCTGCCCGCGCACATCGACGAGAAAAAGGTGATCGCCGCGGTCGATCCGCGCAAGGACGTCGACGGCTTCCACCACGAGAATGCCGGGCGGCTCGCGGTTGGCGAGGATGCGCTGGTGCCCTGCACGCCGCTCGGTTGCCTGATGCTGCTCAAGGATCAGCTTGGCGGCCTCTCCGGCCTGGACGCGGTGGTGATTGGGCGATCCAACATTGTTGGAAAACCGATGGCGCAGCTTCTTCTCGGGGAAAACTGCACGGTGACGGTCGCCCACAGCCGCACCCGCGACTTGCCCGACGTGGTGCGCCGCGCCGACATTGTCGTCGCCGCCGTCGGACGGGCGGAGATGGTCAAGGGCGACTGGCTGAAGCCGGGCGCGACGGTGATCGATGTCGGCATCAACCGCGTTCCGGCGGCGGAAGCGGGCAAGACGCGCCTCGTCGGCGATGTCGATTTCGCAAGCGCAAGCCAGGTTGCCGGCGCGATCACGCCGGTGCCGGGCGGGGTCGGGCCGATGACCATCGCCGTGCTGCTGCGCAACACGCTCGTCGCCGCGCACGCGCGGGCCGGGCTGCCGCCGCCGGAGGGGCTATGAACGAACTCTTCGCCCTCTTCCTGTCGGCCTTCGTCACGCTGCTGGTGGTGATCGATCCGCCGGGTTGCGCGCCGATCTATGCCGGCCTGACCCGCGACTGCCCTCCGGCGGAGCGGCGGGCGATGGCAATCCGCGCCGTGATCGTCGCCGCGGGCATCCTGCTGTTCTTCGGCCTGCTCGGCGAGGATCTGCTGAAGGCGCTTGGCGTCAGCCTGGCCGCCTTCCGGATCGCGGGCGGAATCATGCTGTTCCTGATCGCGCTGGAAATGGTGTTCGAAAAGCGCACCCAGCGCCGCGAGACCCGCGCCCAGGAAGTCAGCGCGGATACCGAGCATGAGGATGTTTCGGTGTTTCCGATGGCGATCCCGATGATCGCCGGGCCGGGTTCGATCGCTTCCGTGATGCTGCTGGTTGCGCGCAGCGACGGCCTGACCGAGACGCTGACCGTGTTCGCCGCGCTCGGCGCGGTGCTGCTGCTGACGTTGCTGGCGCTGCTCGCCGCCGGGCCGCTGATGCGGCTCCTGGGTCACCGCATGGAGGCGATGCTGACGAGGCTGCTTGGCGTCATCCTCGCCGCGCTTGCCGCGCAGTTCGTGATCGACGGCATCTCGGTCAGCTTCAGCGTTTGACGCGCCACATCCGGTAGGGCGATTTGGCGGGCAGCGGCACCGGTTCCAGCCAGGCCGGGACCTTGCCGCGCATGAGCTGCATGTAGAAGCCGTTCTTCGCGGCGCTGGCGTAGATCGTTGTTTCCGACATGAACGGGCAGATCAGCACGTAATCGATACCGCGCGCGGCGACCGTGCGGTGCGCCTCCTCCGCCGTGCCGCGAAAGGCGCGCATGGTGTCGACGATGTCCCGGTCGTTGCGGTGGTACGGCCCCGCAATCGCGCTGTGGTGGGTGACGGCAATCAGTCGCGGGCCGAGATCGACATGGGTGAGGACGTAGCCCCTGGGCAGCAACGCGATCGGCCGCAGCGCCGCAAGGGTGGGGCAGGCGGCATTGGCGCGGCCGACGGCGGGCGAGCTCTTGCCCTTGGCCTGGGGGATGCGCTCAACCGCTTCCTGAACCAGCAATCCGGAGACCAGGAGGAAGCCGCCAACCGTGCCCAGGACGCGGATGAGAAGCAGGCGGCTGGAGCGCAGCCAGCCGATCAGCAGCCAGGCAAGGGCGGTAGCGCCGGGCACGGCGAGGAGCTGGGCGGCGGGCCCGGCGCGGCTTTGCCAAAGCAGCAGCAGGGCGGCGAGCAAAGCAAGCGCGGCGGCCGCGGCCCAAGGGGTGAAGCGCGCCATGTCGCCGCGGCTGCGCCACAGCATCAGCGCATAGCCGACCAGCCCGGCGGCGGGCAAAGCGACGATGCTGAGCGCGGTGCGCCAGCCGTGGAGGTAGAGCGGACGCGCCTCCCTGACGTGGCGCAGCCAAAGCTGCTCGGCCTCGGGCGAGATGCCCTCGAGGCGGCCGAGGCAGTGCGGCCAGGCGAGTGCGAAAAAGGCGGCGAGCGCGACCCCGCCAAGCGCGGCGCCGGCGAAGCGGATGGCGGTGCTGCGCGGCGGAAGCAGCGACAGGGCGACGCACACCGCGCCGGCGCCGACCATAGCGGACAGCCAGACCGGGGAGAGTGCGTCGCAGACCGGGGCGCGGTTGGCGTAGGAGGCGAAGAGCAGGTAGCCGAGGGCGCAGCCGCCGGCGAGGCTCGCGCCATAAGCGGCGAGGCGGCGCGACTGCCCGGCGTCGCGCACCCACATCAGCACCGACGCGGCGCCGGCAAGTGCGAGGTACAAAAGCATCTCGAGCCCGATGCTCAGCGACAAGGCCGTGGCGATACCGAGGACCGCGCCGCCGCGGGCGCGCTTCGGATCGGTGAGCGCCATCCCCGCGATGGCCAGGAAAGCGAGCTGCCAGCCGTGGTGATCGATGCGCAGCGGCAGGAACTGGCCTCGAACCGAATGGCCGCACAGGAACAGCGCCACCGCCAGTGCATAAGCATGGCGGGAGACGAGGCGCCGCGCGGTCACCGCAAGCGCTGCGAACACGGCGAGCATCGGCAGCAGCGGTGCGATCGCCACCGCCCAGCGCTCGGCCGCCGCGCCGCCGATCAGCGGAGCAAGGGCAAGCTTGATGCCGGCGATCGGCAGGTCGACGAGCCGCGACCAGTGGATGTCGGCGCCCGCGGGCGGGTTCAGGCGGTATTGGCGCAAGTCGTACCAGCCCTGGCCGGCGAGCAGGTCGCGGACCTGCATGATGCGCAGATTGTCGTCGGTGTCGCTTAAGCCGAAGCCGCGGATCTGGGCCCAGCGGGTGTAGATCATCAGCCCGGCCGCGAGGAGCCAGAAGAGGAGCAGCCACCAGCGCCAGTGCTTCTCAAGCCTGTCCAGCGCCTCCATGCTTTCCCGTCGCCCCTTTCCAACCCTGCCCAAGCGCATTAGTCGCTGGGCCTCAAAGGGCAAGCGGACCGAAAATCAGAATGCCGATCCAGCAAACACTCGAGCGGCACTTTCCGGAGCATGCCCCTCTTATCTGGCAGATGATCCGCTTCGGTCTGACCGGCGGGCTGCTGACCGTGCTCGTCGCGGGCGGCTATTGGATCGTCGCGGCGCTGACCCATATCCATCCAATGGTGGCGCTGACCCTGAGCTACCTGCTGTTCACGCCAATCGGCTACCTGCTGCACAGCCGCTGGAGCTTCAAGGGCCATGGCAGCCGCGAGCGCGCCGGCGCCCGCACCGTCCGCTTTCTCACCGTCAACACCTCGGGCTTCCTGCTCAACCAGCTCTTTGTCTGGTTTTTCGTGAAGCATCTCGGCGGGCCGATCTGGTGGTCGGTGGTCCCGATCGTGGCCTTCACGCCGCTGGTGACCTTTTCCCTCAACCGCCGCTGGGTGTTCAACTGATGGACCGCCGGGTTTACGACCGCATGGCCGAACTGGACGAGCGCCACTGGTGGTACCGGGCGCGGCGCGGCATCCTGACCGACCTCATCCGCCGCAGGATCGCGCTGCCGGAGGGTGCCCGAATTCTCGAGATCGGCTGCGGCACCGGCCACACTCTGGAGATGCTGCAAGGCTTTGGCCGCGCCGACGGGATCGAGATCGACCCCGCCGCGCGCGAGATTGCGGAGCGCAGGCTCGGGCGTTCGATCGGCAGCGCGCCGTTGCCGCAGCTCAGCGGGGTGGAGGACGGCGCCTACGACATGGTCGCGCTGCTCGACGTGCTGGAGCATGTCGAGGAAGACCGGGCGGCGCTGGAAAGTATCGCGCGCAAGTTGAAGCCCGGCGGCAGGATTCTCGTCACCGTGCCGGCGCACCCCTGGATGTGGAGCGCGCATGACGAGGTGAACCACCACAAACGCCGTTACACGCGCAAGACGCTGAACAAGGTGATCGCCGACGCGGGGCTGAAGGTGGAGCTGCTGAGCTGGTTCAACAGCCTGCTCTTCCCGCTCGCCGCCGCGGCGCGGATCGCGGGGCGCTTCACCGGCAACAAAGACAGCGACGACAGGATGCCGCCCAAGGTGGTGAACAGCCTGTTCGAGACGATCTTCGGGTGGGAGCGCTATGCGCTTGGCAGGATGCCGCTGCCGCCGGGCGTGTCGCTGGTGGCGATCGTTTCCAAGCGGTGATCGGCGGCGCTTAGCTCTTCCGCTTCGTGGGCGACGTGGCCGAGCTGCGGCCGCCCGCCGGCGTGGCCGGCAATATCCGAAACGATGTAGAGCGGCCGGCGCTTGGACTCGATGTAGAGCCGACCGATATATTCGCCGATCATGCCGAGCACGAACATCTGCACCGCGCCGAGCACGACCACGACCAGCATCAGCGAGGTCCAGCCCTGGGTCGTTCGACCGGTGAAGAACCCAAAGGCGATGTAGAGCACGATCAGCGCGGAGGCGGCGACCAGCCACAGGCCGATATGGCTGGCCATGCGCAACGGGGCGGTGGAGAAGCCGGTGACCGCGTCGAGCGCGAAGCGCACCATCTTGGACAGTGGGTATTTGGTTTCGCCGGCATGGCGTTCGGCGCGGTCGTAGACGATCGGCACCTGGCGAAAGCCGACCCAGGCGACCATGCCGCGGATGAAGCGCGCCTGCTCCGGGAGCGCCAGAAAGGCGTCGAGCGCGCGGCGGCTCATCAGACGGAAGTCGCCGGTGTCGCGCGGTATTTCAATTTCGGCGAGGCGCGAGAGCAATTGGTAGAAAATCTTGGCGGTGGCGAGCTTGAAGGCGGTCTCGCCGGCGCGCTGGCGGCGCACCGCGTAGACCACGTCGGCCCCCTGCCGTTCCATGGTGGCGAGCATGTCGGGCAGCAATTCGGGCGGGTCCTGAAGGTCCGCGTCGATGATCAGGATGCGCTCGCCCGAGCAGAGGTCGAGGCCGGCGGTGAGTGCAAGCTGGTGGCCGTGGTTGCGCGACAGGTTGATGGCCACGAGGTGCGGATCGCCGTGCGACAGCGCCTGCATCATTTCCCAGCTTTTGTCGCGCGAGCCGTCGTTGACGAACACGATCTCATAGCTTTCGCCGGCTACCGCGCGGGCGGCGGCGCTGAGGCGGCCGTGCAGCGCGCCGAGGCACGCTTCCTCGTTGAAGCAGGGGACAACGATCGAAAGAGCAGGCTCGGTCATTTACTTACCTTCGGAGCGAGCGCGAGCGGGCGCCGGTCGGCTACCCGGTACAACACGCTCGTGCCGCTGCGCCACACCTCTTGCAGACCCTGCGCGAAGGCCGGATCGAAGGGTGGGGGGCTGATCAGCCACACGTAATCGAAGCGGTCGCGCGGAAAGGCGGCGAGGGATTGGTCGAGCGTGACCCAGTTTTCGTTGCGGCAGCGGCGGCCGAGGACCTGTTGCGAAGGATCGCGGGAGAACCAGGTGTTTGGCGCGGGATAGCGGGCCGTGAGCAATTGCGCGCCGCTCATCGACCATTGATCGTTGGAAAAAGCGTTGCGCCGGACGAGGGCGAGGGCGGGGAGGTGCTCGAGCCGGGTCTGCGCCCACTGCTTGCGGCAGTGCACGCCGACAAAGGACACGACGCGCGCCTGCTCGGGAATGTGGGCCACGGCGGCGAGTTCGCGGTCGTAGGCCTGGTCGTACATCCAGAAGCTTGCGGTGTTGCCGCCGATGCGGGCGGTGAAGAACAGCAGGCCGATTACGGCCAGCGCGCCTCCGGCGCGGCCCGTCCAGGCGGGGCGGTAGCGGATCGCGATCACAAAGGTGGCGAGCACAAAGGGCGCCAGACGCATGTCGGCGTAGTTGGAGCCGAACACGATGCGCGGCAGGCAGATGAAGACGATCGCCAGGAAGATGGCGGAGGCGGCAAGGTTGCGCGAATATTCGAGCCGCCGGAACAGGAACAGCGGCAGCAGCAGCACCAGGCCGATGACGGCCAGGGAGCCTTCGTCCCACCACTGCCAGCGATCGCGCAGGATCATCAGGACCCAATCGAGCTTCAGCTTCCAGCGGAACCACACGCCGGTGAAGCCGCCGACATGCTCGCCGCTGCGCCACAGCAGCATCAGCAGAACTGGCGGCGTGAGCGCGAGGACGTGCAGGCCGGTCTTGAACCCGCCCTTGAAGAAGCCCCGCTTGAGATCGACCTGGCGGACCAGTTCGGCGGAAAAGGCCATCACCCCAAGAGTGCCCCAGCCGAAGGCGTGGCAGACCCAGAGCAGGATTGAGATCGGCACGAACAAGGCCGCGCGCAGCTTAAGGTGGCCGAGCCGCGCCAGCCGGAGCCAGAAGGCAAAGGCGAGAAAGGCGAGGCCCATGGACAGGGCGAAGTTCACGAAGCCGAAGTTGAACGGGTAGCAATAGACCAGGGGAAGCGCGAAAAAGGCGGTCGGCGGAATGCGGCCGTGAACCTCGCGCGCTACCCACAGGAAGCCGCCTGCGGTAAGCACGGGGATGAGAATGGTGATAAACTTCACCGCCGCTTCGAGCCCGATCACCGCGGCGAGCGGCCCGACCAGCAGATCGACCCCGAGATTGCCGATCAGCGCCCAGTTGAAATTGTAGAACTCGCGAAGAACCGGCACGTCGTCCATGGCGATCTGGACGTGGTAGCGGCCGAGGTGGCCGGGCAGATCGACCAGCGGCGGGATATCCGGCCAAAGCAAAGGCAGCGCGCACAGCAGGATCGCGCCGAGGATTAGGAGGGGATTGTCCCACCAGTCCCGCGGCTGCTTGGCGCTCGCGCTTTCTCGTTCGGCGGGGGTGGAGGTCATCTTGTCCAGGGCGGTGACGGTTACACGATGCCTTCCCCCTCTGACCGGGAATTTCAACCACAATCTTGGGCGCGATCGCGGCGGCGGCACGCGTGCGGGATGGTAAACCTTCGTTAACCTTCTTGCCCTAGCCCTCGTCTGGCAGGAGGGTGGCGATGGATTACGCAAGTTCTGGAGCGCTTTCGCCGGACGAGGAGCTTGTCCCGGCGTGGAGTTTGGCCCAGGCCGTGCCCGTCGGTCGCACCCCCGTAGCGCTTTCGATCCTGGTGCCGGTGAAGGACGAGGAAGAGGCGATCGGGCCGTTCGTGCGCCGCGTCGCGCCGATCCTCGACGCGATCATCGCCGAAACCTTTCCGGCGCAAAGCTGGGAAATCCTGTTCGTCGACGACGGCAGCCGCGACGCGACCATGGCGGCAATCCGCCTTGCCCATCTTCGCGATCCGCGGGTGCGCGCGCTGTGCCTGTCGCGCAATTTCGGCAAGGAAGCGGCCTTGTCCGCCGGCCTCGATCATGTCGCGGGCGCGGCGGCCGTGCCGATGGACGTCGATCTCCAGGATCCGCCCGAAGTGCTGCCGGAAATGGTGGCGCGGTGGCGCGAAGGCCATGAGGTGGTCTACGGCGTGCGCCTCGACCGGACCAGCGACAGCCTGCCCAAGCGGCTTACCGCCGACCTCTATTACCGGGCGCACAACCGCCTTTCGAACGACAAGATTCCCGAACATGCCGGCGACTTCCGCCTGCTCGACCGCAGCGTGATCGAGGTCATCAAGGCGATGCCCGAGCGCAATCGGTTCATGAAGGGCCTGTTCGCCTGGGCGGGCTTTCGAAGCACTTCCGTCGGCTATTGCCGCGCCGAGCGGACCAGCGGGCAGAGCAAGTTCAGCTATTGGAAGCTTTGGACCCTTGCCATCGACGGCATCACTTCGGCGAGCACCGCGCCGCTTCGGATCTGGAGCTATGTCGGGGTTGCGGTGGCGCTTGCCGGCCTTGCTTATGCCGGCTTCCTGATCGCCCGCACCGCCTTTTACGGGGTCGATGTGCCGGGCTATTCCTCGCTGATGGTCACCATGCTGTTCTTTGGCGGCCTGCAGCTCATCTCCCTTGGCGTGCTTGGCGAATATGTCGGCCGCATTCTCACCGAAACCAAGCGCCGGCCGCTTTATGTGATCCGCGCCCGATTGGGGCTGGAAGACTGATGGAACGCAGTGTTTTCGACAATATGGCGCAGATCGACGCCCGCCATTGGTGGTTCGCCGCCCGCCGCCAGATCATCGGCGCCCTGATCCGCGACCGCGTGCAGCCGCCGTCCGGCGCTCGGATCCTGGAAGTGGGCTGCGGCACCGGATCGAACCTGGAGCTGCTTGGCCGCTTCGGCGCGGTGGACGCGATAGAGCCGGATCCGGAGGCGCGCGCCTTTGCCGCGCAACGCAGCGGAGTCGCGGTCGCGGGCGGCACCCTGCCGGGGGGCGCCGACCTGGCCGACGGCCGTTACGATCTGATCACACTGTTCGATGTGCTCGAGCATATCCCGGATGACGCCGGGGCGCTGGAAGAACTCGCGCGCAAGGTTGCGCCGGGGGGAAGCCTGCTGCTCACCGTTCCGGCGATGCCGTGGATGTGGAGCGGCCACGATGTCGCCCACCATCATCACCGCCGCTACACCGCCGCAAGCCTTCGGCACACGCTGGAGGCGGCCGGGTTCGAGCTGCGCTTCATCACCCATTTCAACAGCCTGCTGTTTCCGCTGATCGCCGCCGCGCGCGGCCTGGGCAAGGTAACGGGGCGCGAAGGGGGCGACGACGCCATTCCCGCCGCGCCGGTCAACGGCGCGCTGCGTGCCGTGTTCGCCGCCGAGCGTCACCTCCTGCCGCTTATGTCCCTGCCGTTCGGCGTCTCCCTGGCGGTGATCGCGCAGCCGAAGCGCGCCGCCGCGGGCGAGAGGCTTGCGGCATGAGCGCGCCGATTCCGCAGGAGCAGTTCGCCGCCGGTTTGGCCCCGGCACCGGCCGCCTCGTCGCTGGCGATCCGGCTCTGGCCGGCGATGTGGATCCTTGCGGCGCTGATCGCCACGCAGATCCTCGGCCGCGACCTTGCACTGACGCGCTGGAGCGGCGACGGATCGATCGCCGACGTGGCGCAATGGGGCCGCGACTTCGTCAACGTCTACACGTCGGGCACCCTGACGCTGAACGGCGGCCTCGACATCCTGTATAATGTCGACGCCTATCGCGCCTTCCAGCTCGAGCTGTTCGAGAGCGGGATGAAGTATCACAATTACTCCTACCCGCCGGTGAGCCTGCTCTACACCTGGCTGTTCGCGCTGGTGCCGTATCCGGTTGCGTTGCTGACCTGGCTGGGCGGCACGGGCGCGTTGTTCGTGCTCGCCGCGCGGCCTTATTTGCGCGAAGCGGGGCTGCCGATCTGGCTTGCGGTGCTTGCCCCGGCCTCCCTGATCAACATCTGGGCCGGCCATTATGGGTTCCTGATCGGCGCCCTGTGGCTCGGGGCCTGGCACGTGCTTCCGCGCCGCCCGGTGCTTGCCGGGGTGCTGATCGGCCTGATGGTGGTGAAGCCGCATCTCGCCATTCTTGCACCCCTGGTGCTGGCGCGGCGCCGCGACTGGGTGGCGATCGCCGCCGCCGGCGTGACCGCAGGGGGCCTGATCGCCCTTTCGGTAGCGCTGTTCGGCGCCGACCTGTGGATCACCTACCTCACCGAGACGGCGCGCCTTCAGGCGGCGATGGTCGACGATACCGAGAGCTTCTTCATCATGATGATGCCGACAGTGACGCCGTCTTTGGCGCTGTTGGGCATGAAGGTCGGCGCGGGCATGGCGGTTCAGGCGCTGGTCGGGATCGCCGCTGTCGGCCTGCTGCTCTGGAAGCTACCGAAAGACAGCGGCCAGGCCGGTTTCGCCGCCGCCGCCGCAACCTTTCTTGTTCTTCCTTATGCCTTTTCCTACGACATGACGGTGGTTGGCCTCGGCGCACTCATTCTGTTCCACAAGGCGGTGACGCAGCGCCGCCCGGGCTCGTTCCAGCTCCTGCTCATGCTCGCCGCGCTTGCACCGATGAGCATCCTGTACATGAACAGTTACGGCGTGCCGCTGACGCCGCTGCTGATCGGCATCCAGCTCCTTGTGGCCCTCAAGCTGTGGCGCGGCGAGGGGCAGGACGAGCAGCAGCCCCTGCGGCCGGCCATATGCTGAGTGCCAAGCGGCGGCTGACCTTTGCCGCCGGCCTGATCCTGATTGTCGTCGCGGCGATTGCCCTGCGCG
>DASWMM010000206.1:0-5705 GCA_036399755.1 Allosphingosinicella sp. | reverse complement strand
CGCTGGTGAACCTCGAATCCGTTCCCGCCCCCGCTGGCGAAATGACCGTGGTCTGCGGCCCCGGCTGGCCGGGCGTCCTCCTTCACGAGGCCATCGGCCATGGGCTCGAAGGCGATTTCAACCGCAAGGGCACCTCCGCCTTCGCCGGACGGATCGGCGAGCGGGTGGCGGCGCGCGGCGTTACGGTTGTGGACGATGGCGCCATCGGCGCGCGCCGTGGCTCGCTGACCATCGACGACGAGGGCACCCCGACCCAGTGCAACACCCTGATCGAGGACGGCATCCTCAAGGGCTATATCCACGACCGCCTCAACGCGCGGCTGATGGGTGTCGAGCCGACCGGCAACGGCCGCCGCCAAAGCTTCGCCCACGCGCCGATGCCGCGCATGACCAACACATTCATGCTCGGCGGCAAGGACGATCCCGACGAGATCCTGTCGCGCGTCAAGAACGGCATCTACGCCAAAAGCTTCGGCGGCGGGCAGGTCGACATCACCAGCGGCAAGTTCGTCTTCTCCTGCACCGAGGCGTACAT
The DNA here is from genome assembly GCA_036399755.1 of Allosphingosinicella sp. GTDB lineage: Bacteria > Pseudomonadota > Alphaproteobacteria > Sphingomonadales > Sphingomonadaceae > Allosphingosinicella. The sequence goes on along the minus strand of DASWMM010000206.1, from coordinate 5,170 downwards.
GATCGAGGACGGCCGCCTCGGCGCGCCATTGAAGGGCGCGACCCTGATCGGCGACGGCCCGACCGTGCTCACCAGGGTGGCGGCGATCGGCAACGACATGGCGCTCGACGAAGGCGTCGGCATCTGCGGCAAGGGCGGCCAGTCCGTGCCCGCCGGCGTCGGCCAGCCGACCCTGCTGATCGAGGGCCTCACCGTCGGCGGCACCGCGGCGTGACCGAGTGGCGGGACGAGGTACTCGGCTTCTGGTTCGGCCTCGATCCGAAATCGTGGTGGAACGGCGGGGCCGAGCTCGACGCGCAAATCCGCAGGCGCTTCGAAAAACTCTGGGACGCGGAGCGTAGCCGGCCGGTTGCCGACTTCCTCAAGGGTCCGCGCGAGGCGCTCGCCGCCGTGGTGCTGTTCGACCAGTTCCCGCGCAACATGTTCCGCACCCACGCCGACCAGTTCGCAACCGACCACATCGCCCTGGCCGTCGCCAAGGCGGCGGTGGAGGCCGGGTGGGACGACCAGCTCTCGGCAACGGAGCGCGGCATCCTCTACATGCCCTTCCAGCACAGCGAAGACCTGGACGACCAGCAGCGCTCGGTCGCCCTGTTCACCGCCCTGGGCGATCCCAATCAGCTCGATTTCGCCATCAAGCACCACGACATCATCGAGCGCTTCGGCCGCTTCCCGCACCGCAACGCCGTCCTGGGGCGAAGGCCGCGTCCCGCGGAAGTGGACGCGGGAGACGTCTTCCCCTGGTAGGGATCTGAGCCACTCACCAGACTCGTTCGTCCCGAGCGAAGTCGAGGGGACGTTGCACGGAGCCTGGAGGCGCGCTCCTCGACTACGCTCGGCACGAACGAGGCAGGTGGTTCGCCCAAGCACACATGTGGCGCGGGTGATGAGAACCGTCACCTTTAGATGCCATTCCCAAACTCGTTCGTCCCGAGCGAAGTCGAGGGGCGCATCAAGGCCACCCGACCCATTCCCCTTGACACCCCACTGTATCAATGCTGCAATACACCCGGGCACAAAGGGGCAAGGGGCGGCAGTGAGCGACAACGGGGTGCCGGTCATTGAACTGGCCAATCTCAGCAAGACCTACGGCCGCCGCGGCAAAGGCGTGCCGGCGGTGCGCGACGTCAGCCTGTCGGTGGGTGCGGGGGAGGTTTACGGCTTCCTCGGCCCCAACGGCGCCGGCAAGAGCACCACCATCCGAATGCTGCTCGGCCTGATTTCGCCCAGCGCGGGCGAAGCGCGGCTGTTCGGCGAGGATCTGCGCGGCAATCCCGCGGTGCTGAAGCGGGTCGGCTCGCTGGTCGATGGCGGCGCATTCTATCCCTACCTTTCCGGCCGCCGCAATCTGGAGGTGCTCGCCCGCACCCATGGCAGCGGCGGCGAGCGGATCGACGGCTTGCTCGAGCAGGTCGGCCTCGCCGGAGACGCCAAGCGCAAGGTCAAAGGCTATTCCACGGGCATGCGCCAGCGCTTGGGCGTCGCCGCCGCCTTGCTCGGCGATCCCGATGTCGTGATCCTCGACGAGCCGGTGAACGGCCTCGACGCCGCCGGCATTCAGGAAATGCGCGCGCTGATCCGCGGCCTTGCCGAGGACGAGGGCAAGACCGTGTTCCTGTCCAGCCACCTGCTCCACGAAGTGCAGCAGGTCTGCGACCGAGTCGCGATCATCAGCAAGGGCCAGGTGGTGCGCGAATCCACCATCGCCGATCTCCTCCGCCAAGACGACGGCCTGCGCATCGAAGCCGCGCCGCTCGACGTCGCCGAAGCGGCGCTCGAAGGCCGCTGGAAGGTGGAGCGTTCGGACGAGGCGCTGATCGTCCGCGCCACCCGCGCCGAAGCGCCCGAAGTCGTCCGCCGCCTCGTCGGCGCCGGCGCCGAGCTTTTCCAGCTCGTTCCCGAACAGCGGAACCTGGAAGACGTGTTCCTGTCCCTCACCCAGCCGGAGGCGGTTGATGCTTGATGCCCTTTCCGCCGAAATGCTGAAGCTCACTCGGCACAAGGCGACCTGGTTCCTGGTCTGGCTGTATCCGGTCGGCCTCACCATCATTTTCCTGCTGATGATCAGCGGCAACTTCGTGACGGACAATGCGCCCGCGCAGCCGGAGCTCCTGCCGTGGCTGAAGGAGACCGCCTTGGTTTGGGGCGCGCCCGGCAGCACCTTCGGGCGCTACCTCCTCGCCGCCTTCGTCGCGGTCGTGTTCGCCGGCGAATATGGCTGGAACACCTGGAAGCTGATCGTCCCGCACCGTGGGCGTGCGTCCCTGATCGCCGCCAAATATGCGACGGTCCTGCTCCTCTTCCTCGCGGCGTTCACGCTGAGCGCGATCATCACCGTGATCGGCCAGGTGCTGGAAGATACGTCGAGCGGCGACACGTTGCCGGCCGGGATCACCGCCGGGGCGTTGCTCAAGGTGCACGGCCAGGCCGCCTTGGCCTCGCTCGCGCCGGCGCTGCTCACCCTGACCTATGCCAGCCTTGCCGCCGTGCTCACCCGCTCGACCCTAGCCGCTTTGATCATTTCCATCGTCGCGATCACCGTCGAGCAGCTTGCCTTCAATTTCGCGCCGTATGTCAGCATGAAGGCGCCGGGCTTGGTGTGGGCGCTCTTCCACGTGCTTCCGGGCTACCACCTTGCCAATCTGGCGAGCTGGATCGGCACCGGCACCGGCATCACAATGGAGTTGCCGCCCAGCGGAACCGTGTCGCTGTCCTGGGGCGTCTCGGCCGCGGTTGCGGCGGCGTGGATTGCCGGCCTGGCGGCGCTCACCTTCACCGCCTTCCGCCGGCAGGACCTCAACTAAAGGCTCGTCAGCCCTGCGCGAGGAAACCGCGGATCTGGGACAGATCGTACCCCGCCGCCGCCGCCTGCTCGACCAGTTCCTCCGAGTCCGCGCCAAGCCGCGAGCGGGCCAGCGCCCACAGGAAAGTGGAGCGCGTGCCCGACTTGCAAAAGGCGAGCACCGGCCCGTTTGCCGCCGCAAGCGCGTCCGCCATCTGCGCCACCAGCGGCAGCGACAAACCGCCCGCCACCGGGATGTGCCGGTACTGGACGCCCGCCGCTTCGGCCGCCGCGGCCATCGCATCGGATGTCGGCTGCCCCGGCTCCTCGCCGTCCGGCCGGTTGTTGACGATCATCGTCATGCCGAGGCCGGCAATCTCTTCGGGCGCGATCTGGCCGGCGACGAACATAGTATCTGAGAGTCTCTTCATGCGCGGAGCCCTACACCGTCCTTTACGTTTGCGGTAGAAGTCCGCCGTGGAGAAGATCATGCGCTCACTGTTTCCCCTCGCCGCGTTCGCCCTCGCCGGCTGCGGCGCCGTGTACGAAAACCGCATCGAAAGCGCGCTGGTCGATGCCGGCGTGCGCGGCCCAGTCGCCGCCTGCGTTGCCGAGAAGATGGTGGACCAGCTCTCCAAATCGCAAATCCACGACATTGCCCGCCTCAAGTCCAAGGTCGATAAGGACCGGCCGAAGATGGGCATCGTCGAACTCCTCCGCCGCCATGGCGGGGAGCTCGACACCCATACCGTTTCGGTGCTCACCCGTGCCGGTGTGGTCTGCTCGGTCACCGCCTAGCCTTGGAATCCCCACCCGCCTGTGCTTTAGGGCGCGCAACGTTCGTCTCCCTTTCAAGGAAGCCGCTTTTCGCCATGAACATCCACGAATATCAGGCCAAGGAACTCCTGGCCAAGCACGGCATCCCCGTTCCCGCCGGCCACGCCGCGCTTTCCCCCGACGAAGCGGTCGCCGCCGCCGAGCAGCTTCCCGGCCCCCTCTACATCGTCAAGGCGCAGATCCACGCCGGCGGCCGCGGCAAGGGCAAGTTCAAGGAATTGGGCGCCGACGCCAAGGGCGGCGTCCGGCTCGCCCGCACCATCGAGGACGTGCGCAGCAACGCCGCCGAGATGCTCGGCCACACGCTGGTCACCATCCAGACCGGCGATGAAGGCAAGCAGGTCAACCGCCTCTACATCACCGACGGCGTCGACATCGCCAAGGAATATTACCTCGCCATCCTGGTCGACCGCGACAGCGGCCGCGTGGCGATGGTCGCCTCCACCGAAGGCGGCATGGACATCGAAGCGGTCGCCCACGATTCGCCCGAGAAGATCACCACCATCACGGTCGATCCGGAGCGCGGCTTCCAGGCCGATGACGCGGCTGCGCTCACCAAGGCGCTGGAGCTCGACGGCGACCTCGCGGCGCAGACGGCGGACCTTGCCGGCAAGCTCTACGCGGCCTTTCTGGCCACCGACTCCGCGATGCTGGAGATCAACCCGCTGGTCGTCACCGACGACAACCGCGTGCTCGTCCTCGACGCCAAGATGAGCTTCGACGAGAACGCCCTCTTCCGCCACCCCGACATCGCCGCGCTTCGCGATGAGACGGAGGAAGACCCGGCCGAAGTCGAAGCATCCAAGTACGACCTCGCCTACATCAAGCTCGACGGCGACATCGGCTGCATGGTCAACGGCGCCGGCCTTGCCATGGCGACCATGGACATCATCAAGCTGAACGGCGCCTTCCCGGCCAACTTCCTCGACGTCGGCGGCGGCGCCACCAAGGAAAAGGTGACGGCGGCGTTCAAGATCATCCTGTCCGATCCCGCGGTGAAGGGCATTTTGGTCAACATCTTCGGCGGCATCATGCGCTGCGACATCATCGCCGACGGCATCGTCGCCGCGGCCAAGGAAGTCGATTTGAAGGTGCCGCTCGTCGTTCGCCTCGAAGGCACCAATGTCGAGGAAGGCAAAGCGATCCTCGCCCAGTCCGGCCTCGCCATCGTGCCGGCGAACGACCTGGGCGACGCGGCGCAAAAGATCGTCGCGGCGGTGAAGGACGCGGCGTGAGTGCGTCCTTCGAGACGCGGTTCGTCAGGCCCACCGCTCCTCAGGATGAGCGGTCTTTGGTAATTATCCGCTCATCCTGAGGAGGGACTGAGCTTGGCGAAGGCCGTCTCGAAGGACCATCGCCGACAGGAACGAAGGAGCAAGCATGAAGCTGCTGGTACCGGTCAAGCGTGTGATCGATTACAACGTCAAGCCGCGGGTCAAGGCCGACGGAAGCGGCGTCGATCTCGCCAACGTAAAGATGAGCATGAACCCGTTCGACGAGATTGCAGTCGAAGAAGCCATTCGCCTCAGGGAAAAGGGCGTTGGGACCGAG
>DASWMM010000205.1:0-7072 GCA_036399755.1 Allosphingosinicella sp. | reverse complement strand
CAACGGGCAAGTGATCGGCGTGCTGATGCTGTCGCGATCGCCGCGCGGGCTGTTCCTAGGAATCTACCAGGATCGCGGCAAGATCGCGCTCGGCATCGCGCTGATCTTCTGCACGTTGCTTCTGCTCGCGGGGCTTCTGTCGCGCGGCATCTCACGGCCGATCGAAGCTCTATCGGAGGCGACGAAGAATGTCGCGCGCGGGCAGGTGGCGGTGCCGGAGCCGCCGTCCACCGCTGCGATCGAGATCCGCAGCCTGTACGTCAACTTCGCCGCAATGGCCGAGCGGATCGAGCGGCGCGGGCGCTACCTGCGCGACTTCGCCGCCGCCGTAAGCCATGAGCTTAAGACCCCGATTGCCGGCATCAAAGGCGCTCTGGAGCTGGTCACCGAGCATCCGACGATGAGCGACGCTGAGCGCGCCCGCTTCCTCGCCAACGCGAGCGCCGATGCGGATCGGCTAAGCCACCTTCTTTCCCGCCTGCTCGACCTCGCCCGCGCCGACATGGCGGTTGCGCCGGAGGACAGCGCCAGCGACGTGGAACCCGCCTTGCTCGCCGCCGCGGACGCGCATCGCGGCTTCGGTTTCGACGTGTCGGTTTCGGCTGCGGCCCTGCCGCTGGTCGCGGCTCCCTCCGCCATGCTGGAAACGGTGGTCGATACTTTGGTGGAAAACAGCCGCCAAGCGGGCGCCACGGCGGTGTCGATCGCCGCGCGAGCCGAGTTCGAGCGGGTGCGGATCACCGTATCGGACAACGGCCCCGGTGTGCCCGAAGCCGATCACGAGCGGATTTTCGACCCCTTCCACACCGGCCGCCGCAACGAAGGCGGCTCCGGCCTCGGCCTCTCCATCGCCCGCTCCCTCCTCGCCGCCTGCGGCGGCTCGATTGAGAGCAAGCGGGTGGGCGAGGGCGCGTGCTTCGAGATTTGCCTGCCGGCGGCGTAGCGGGGGCACCTGCTTCGCCCTAGTTCCTCCCTGCCGCGAAGCGGTGGGGAGGGGAACCACACGAAGTGTGGTGGAGGGGTAAAGGCCGTGAGGTAAGCGGTTCGCGCGTGAACCTCCGCTTCCTCGGCAGTTACCCCTCCACCAGCCTCACGGGCACCCGCCAAAGTAGTACTTTGGCGGGAACCCTGCCTGGTTCCCCTCCCCATCTTCGCTGGGGAGGAACTTAGGTTACTCGAACTCCAGGATCACCGCGTCCACGGCCAGGCTGTCGCCGGCCTTGGCGCCGACGCTCTTCACCGTTCCCGATTTCTCGGCGCGCAGGATATTTTCCATCTTCATCGCCTCGACCACGGCGAGCGGCTGGCCGGCCTCCACCTTGTCGCCGGCGCCGACGTTGATCGCGGTGAGCAGCCCCGGCATCGGGCAGATCAGGAAGCGCGAAAGATCGGGCGGCACCTTTTCGATCATGTGGCGCGACAGCTCCGCGACATGCGGCGGCAGGGCGTCGGCGATGTGGCTGGCGCCGCGGGTGGTGAGCTTCCACTGGCGGCCGCGGCGGGCGATCTGGACGATGCGGGTCCGGTCGTCGATCCGCGCCTTGAGCAGGGCCTGGCCCGGCTCCCAGCGGCCGATAAGCTCGCGGCCCGCGCCGTGATCCACATAGGCAATCATGCCGCCTGAAAAGCCGTCGAACTGAACGTGGTGCTCGGTGCCCGCGATCCGAACGATCCGCTCGGGTGGAGGTAGATCGGAGGCGCCGAGCTGGCCGCTGATCTTCAGCGCGCGCATGTCCGTCTCGACGCCGAGCATCGCGGCAAGCACCGCAAGGTCCTCCAGCAGCAGCGCGTCGGCCGGCGCGCCTTCAAAGCCTTCGGGATATTCCTCGGCAATGAAGCCGGTGGTGATCTCGCCCGAGCGGAAGCGCGGGTGCTGCATCAGCGCCGACAGGAAATCGACATTGTGGCCGATGCCCTCGATCCGGAAGCTGTCCAGCGCTTCGACCTGCGCGTCGATCGCTTCCAGCCGGGTCGGCGCCCAGGTGATCAGCTTGGCGATCATCGGATCGTAGAACATCGACACTTCGCCGCCCTCGAACACGCCGTCGTCGACTCGGGTCAGCGCCGCCCCAACCGCTTGCTTCGAGCGAAGTCGAGAAGCCTCCAATGAGGCCAGAAACTCAGCCTCGGCTTCACCGGTGCGCGTGTCTCGACTTCGCTCGACATGAGCGGGGGGGGTGAAACGGGCCTCCACTTCGCGGCTCTGCGCCGGCGCCCGATAGCGCACCAGTCGGCCGGTCGACGGCAGGAAGCCGCGATACGGGTCTTCGGCGTAGACGCGGTTCTCGATCGCCCAGCCGGTGAGCTTCACCTCGTCCTGGGTGAGCGGCAGCGCCTCGCCCGCCGCCACTCGGATCATCAGCTCGACGAGATCGAGGCCGGTGACTTCCTCCGTCACCGGGTGCTCGACCTGCAGCCGCGTGTTCATTTCCAGGAAGTAGAAGCTCTGCCCCGTAGTGTCGGCGCCCGAGACGATGAGCTCCACCGTGCCGGCGCTGAAATAGCCCACCGCCCGGGCAAGCGCGACGGCCTGTTCGCCCATCGCCTTGCGCATTTCCGGGCTGACGAAGGGGGAGGGCGCTTCCTCCACCACCTTCTGGTGGCGCCGCTGGATCGAGCATTCGCGCTCGCCGAGGTAGAGGATGTTGCCCTGTTGGTCGCCGATCAGCTGGATTTCAATATGGCGCGGGCTCTCGATGAACTTTTCGATAAACACGCGGTCGTCGCCGAAGCTTGCCAGCCCCTCGCGTTTGGTGGCTTCAAAGCCTTCGCGCACATCCGTCTCGGACCAGGCGAGCCGCATGCCCTTGCCGCCGCCGCCGGCCGAGGCCTTCATCATCACCGGATAGCCGATCTCGCCCGCGATTCGCACCGCATCGTCGGTGCTGGCGATGTCACCCAGGAACCCCGGCACGACGTTGACGCCCGCCGCCTTGGCGAGCTTCTTGGACTCGATCTTGTCGCCCATCGCCGCGATGGCGTGCGGCGGCGGGCCGATGAAGGCGACCCCCGCCTCCTCGAGCGCCCGCGCAAAGCTCTCGCGCTCGGACAGGAAGCCGTAGCCCGGGTGGACCGCCTCGGCGCCGGTTTCCTTGCAGGCGAGGATGATCAGCTCGGCGTTGAGATAGCTTTCGGACGCGGGCGGCGGCCCGAGCCGCACCGCCTCGTCCGCCATCTTGACGTGCGGCGCGCGCGCGTCGGCATCGGAATACACCGCGACGGTGGCGATGCCCATCTTCTTGGCGGTGCGGATCACCCGGCAGGCAATCTCGCCCCGGTTCGCGATCAGGATTTTCTTGAACATCAATACTCCCTCGCGAGCTCGGCAAGTTGTCTCGTGCGCTTTTCCGTGGCCTCGGTGCGGCAACGGATATTCATCGTGTAATCGAGGGACGCGCCGACGCCGGAAAAATAGGCGGAGTCGCAGTGGGCATCGCGGAAGGCAACCCAGGCCCGCTGCGCCGCCCGAAGGCGTGCGACCCGTTCGCCCAGCTCGTCATCCTTCCTCACGGTCCGCAGCGTCAAAGCCCACTGGCGGTTCAGCGCCGCATCCGCCGTACTGTAGGCGGCTGCGGCGCACGCGTTCAGGTCAGGCTGGGTAACGGCACGCTTGCACTCCGGCGCGGCACCGGCGAGCAGCGCAAGGACCAACAGGCTCACTCCGCCGCCGCCCGGGCCGGTTCCTGGGCCGTCATCGGCACAAGGCCCAGCTTCTTGAACAGGCTTGCATCGGCGCCGGCACCGGCATTGCCGGTGGTGAGCAGCTTGTCTCCCGTGAAGATGCTGTTCGCGCCGGCGAGGAAGCACAAGGCCTGAGTGCTTTCGCTCATGCTTTCGCGGCCGGCGGAGAGGCGGACCATGGATTGCGGCATCAGGATGCGTGCCACAGCGACGGTGCGGACGAATTCGATGTCGTCGATCCGCTCGTGCTCGCCCGCCAGCATCGAGTCGCCGCGTACGGTGCCGGTGACGGGCACGAGGGCGTTGATCGGCACGCTCTCCGGGTGCGTGGGGAGGGTCACGAGGGCGTGCAGGAAGCCGACCCGGTCCTCGCGCGTTTCTCCCATGCCGACGATCCCGCCGCAGCACACCGCCATACCGGAGGCGCGGACGTTCTCCAGCGTGTCGAGCCGCTCCCCGTAGGTGCGGGTGGTGATGATCTCGCCATAATGTTCGGGCGAGGTGTCGAGGTTGTGGTTGTAATAATCGAGGCCAGCGGCGGCGAGCTGTTCGGACTGGTCGCGAGTCAGCATGCCGAGCGTCATGCAGGTCTCGAGCCCCATCGCCTTGACGCCCGACACCATGGCGCAAAGCGCGTCCATGTCCCGCGCCTTTGGCTCGCGCCAAGCGGCGCCCATGCAGAAGCGGCCGGAGCCGTTCGCCTTTGCCTCGGCGGCCGCGGCGAGGACGTTGGTGACGTTCATCAGCTTCTCGGCCTTGAGGCCCGATTTGGCGAAGGCGGATTGGCTGCAATAGCCGCAATCCTCCGGACAGCCGCCGGTCTTGATCGACAAGAGGGTGGAAAGCTGGACCTCGTTCGCGGCGTGGTTGCGGCGGTGGATGGTCTGCGCCTCGAAGAGGAGATCGAGCAAGGGTGTCTCAAACAGCGCGCGTATCTCCTCACGCGTCCAATCCCCCCGCACCCGTTCGTCTCGAGCGAAGTCGAGAGACAGTGCCGAGGTGAAAGGCGGCTTCTCGACTTCGCTCGAAGCGAGCGGGTTAGTTGTATCCAGAACAGGGGTCATTCTGCGGCCTCTTCAAAGGGCGGTAAATTGTGGCCGAGCAGTTTCAGCACTTCGCCGGCCGCATCGACCAGGTTGGTGCCGGGTCCGAAGATCGCCTGCACGCCGGCTTCGCGCAGCATTTCATAGTCGCGCGACGGAATGACGCCGCCGACGACCACCTTGATGTCGGCGCGGCCGAGCGCGCGGAGTTGGGCAATGAGTTCGGGCACCAACGTCTTGTGCCCGGCGGCCAGGCTGGAGGCGCCGACCACATCGACGTCCTTCGCGACGGCAAGCCGCGCGCTTTCCTCCGGCGTCTGGAACAGCGGGCCGGAGACGACCTCGAACCCAAGGTCAGCAAAGGCGGAGGCGACGAGATTGGCGCCGCGGTCATGCCCGTCCTGGCCCATCTTGGCGACCAGCATGCGCGGCTTGCGGCCAAGTCGGGTGCCGACCGCCTCCACGCCTTCCTCGGCGCGGCCCCAGCGGGGATCGCCCTGGTAGGCGCCGCCGTAGATGCCGCTGACCGGCGTCGGCAAAGTGTCGTAGCGGCCGAACACGTCCTCCAGCGCTGCGGAGATTTCGCCGAGCGTGGCGCGGGCGCGGGCGCATTCCACGGCAAGTGCGAGGAGATTTGGTCCATTAGATCCTCCCCGGGACGGGGAGGTGGCAGCCGCGTCAGCGGCTGATGGAGGGGGTTCGCCACCTGGCGCCGACTGGGTCTCCGGGCCCCCTCCACCCGGCTGCGCCTGGTCCCCCTCCCCGTTCCGGGGAGGATTGTTGCGCGCGCACTCGCGCAGCGCATCCAGCGCGGCCCGTACACGTGCTTCGTCGCGACCGGCGCGGGTGCGCTCGATGCGGTCGATCTGCCCCGCGCGCACCCGGGCGTTGTCGATTTCCAGCGTCTCGATCGGCAGTTCGTTTTCCAGCCGGTAGCGGTTGACGCCGACGATCACCGTCTCGCCGCGATCGACGCTTGCCGCTCGGGCGGCCGACGCTTCCTCGATGCGCCGCTTGGGCATACCTTCGGCCACCGCCGCGGTCATGCCGCCGAGGCTTTCCACCTCCTCGATCAGCGCCCACGCCTTGTCGGCGAGCTCCTTGGTGAGGGCCTCGATGTAGTAGCTCCCGCCGAGCGGATCGGCGACATTGGTGATGCCGCTCTCCTCCGCGAGGATGAGCTGGGTGTTGCGCGCGATCCGGGCGGAGAAGTCCGTCGGCAGCGCGATGGCTTCGTCGAAGCTGTTGGTGTGCAGCGACTGGGTACCGCCGAGCACGGCCGCCATCGCCTCGATAGTGGTTCGGATGACATTGTTGTACGGGTCCTGTTCGGTAAGGCTGACGCCCGACGTCTGGCAGTGCGTCCTCAGCATCTTCGATTTTGGGTTCTTTGCGCCGAAATCGTCCATGATCCGGTGCCACAGCAGCCGCGCGGCGCGCAGCTTGGCGATCTCCATGAAGAAGTTCATGCCGATGCCGAAGAAAAAGGAGAGGCGCGGCGCGAAGGCGTCCACCTCCGCGCCTTTGGCGCGGGCGGCGCGGACATATTCCATGCCGTCGGCAAGCGTGAAGGCAAGCTCCTGCACCGCCGTCGCCCCCGCTTCGAGCATGTGGTAGCCCGAGATCGAGATCGAATTGAACCGAGGCATGTGCTCGGACGTGTAGGCGATGATATCCGCCACGATCCGCATCGAGGGTGCGGGCGGGTAAATGTAGGTGTTGCGGACCGCGAACTCTTTCAGGATGTCGTTCTGGATCGTTCCGGAAAGCTGGGCCTGGGAAACGCCCGCTTCCTCCGCGGCGACGATGTAGAAGGCCATGACCGGCAGCACCGCGCCGTTCATGGTCATCGACACGCTCATCGTGTCGAGCGGAATGCCGTCGAACAGGATCTTCATGTCCTCGACGGTGTCGATCGCAACGCCCGCCTTGCCGACGTCGCCGACGACACGGGGGTGATCGCTGTCATAGCCGCGATGGGTGGCGAGATCGAAGGCGACGCTCAGGCCCTTTTGCCCGGCGGCGAGGTTGCGGCGGTAGAAAGCGTTGGATTCCTCGGCGGTGGAGAAGCCGGCATATTGGCGGATCGTCCAGGGACGGCCGGTGTACATCGAGGCATAGGGGCCGCGGGTAAACGGCGCGAAGCCGGGGAGGCCGGGGTCGAGATCGGCAATGTCCTCGGCGGTGTAGAGCGGCTTTACGTCAATGCCCTCGACGGTGTGCGAGGTGAGGTCCTTGCCCTTCACTTCCTTGGACGCGGCGGCGTTCCAGTCGGCGCGGGTGGGGCGGGGAGTGTCTGCAGGGGATGCTGAAGGCGTTGGCGCAGCGCCGCTGTCCTCACCCGTATT
>DASWMM010000204.1:0-2664 GCA_036399755.1 Allosphingosinicella sp. | reverse complement strand
CTCGTCGCCGGCAACTGGAAAATGAACGGCAGCCTTGCGCAGCTCGGCGAGCTGGCGCGGATCGCCGCGGCGGCGCGCGACGCTTCGGGTGTGGACGTCGCCATTTGCCCGCCGTTCACGCTGATTCCATCGGCGGTGGCCCGCTCCGGCGGTCTGGTGATCGGCGCGCAGGATTGCCACGGGGAGGAGAGCGGCGCCCATACCGGCAACGTCTCGGCGGCGATGCTCAAGGAAGCCGGCGCCCGCCTGGTGATCGTCGGCCATTCGGAGCGGCGTGCCAGGCAAGGCGAAACGGACGAGATCGTTCGCGGCAAGGCGGGAGCGGCGCTTCGCCACGGACTCCAGACGATCGTCTGCGTGGGGGAAAGCGAGGCGGAGCGACTTGCCGGCCAGGCCGTGGCGCGGGTGACTGCGCAGCTTGCCGGTTCGCTGCCGGAGCCGGGCGGGGAGGGCGAGCTGATCGTCGCCTATGAGCCAATCTGGGCGATCGGAACGGGCCGCACCGCAACGCCCGCGGACGCCGCCGAAATCCACGCGGCGATCCGCCAAAGCCTGGTCACGCGCTTCGGCGACACCGGCGGGCGGGTTCGCATCCTCTACGGCGGCTCGTGCAACGGCGCCAACGCGGCCGAGATGTTCGCGGTGCCGGACGTCGACGGCGGCCTGGTTGGCGGCGCGAGCCTCTCCGCCGATCAGTTCGTGCCGATCATCGAGGCTGCGCGGGCGTGATCGGGAGGGCGGGGGAGGATTGAACCCGAGCTTCGTTTGCCCTAGATCGCCCCAAACCTATATTCCCCGAAAGCGATATCGATGTTCACCTTTCTTCTGATCGTGCAGACTCTCGTCGCGGCCGCAATGGTGGCGGTGATCCTGATGCAGCGATCGGAAGGCGGCGGCCTCGGTGTCGGCGGCAGCCCGTCCGGCCTGATGTCGGCGCGCGGCGCGGCCGATTTCCTGACCCGGGCGACGGCAATTCTTGCGACCTTGTTCGTGGTTCTCTCGATTGCGCTGGCCGGCCTGGCGACGCTTCAGCGCGGGCCGATACAGGTGGATCCCAACGCGGCGCCGGCGCGCTCCGCGCCTGCCACGCCGCTTGCTCCGGCCGGCACGATCCCCGGCCAGGCGCCGCCGATTGCGGATCCTATCTCGAGTGCCGCCGGGCAGGCGCCCGCGCCGGCGCCGGCGCCGGCCGGCAATTCGAGCATTCCTCCCGCGGCTCAGTAAGCAGCGATTGCTTCCGCCACGTCGCGGGCCTGCTCGCGGATGTTGGGGACCGCGACGATTTCCCAAAAGATGCCGCGGGTAAGCGGGCCGACGGCGTAGAGCCGTGTCGAGGCCGCGCCGTCCGCACCCATGACCCTTGAGGCGCAGTCCACGTCCAGGCCGATGCCGAGCGAGTCCGCTCGTGCTTGTCCGCTGCTCAGCAAGTGACGGATCAGCGGGTCGTCGACCCGGCCGATCGCCCCTTCGGGACCTGTGCAGTTGACGACGCCGCTCACCTGCCGCCGAACCTCGCTGCCGCCGCCGCGGCATGCGATAGAGACCGTATCAGCTTGGAAGCCGCTGATCCTGCCGGGCAGGATTTCGAGCCTGCCTTCGCGCTGAAGGGCTGCGATACGCGCCGCAACCGGGGGGGCGATGCGGTGGCGGTGCACGTCCCACCAAGGCCTGAGATGGCGCAGGAAGCGCCTCTTCTCGGGTTCCGAAAGCCCCATCCACAAAGATTGAGCCACGGGCCGCAGCGAGTCGACGGCCGCGCGCCAGCCTCCCGCCTCCGCCGCGGCGCGCAAGTCCCGCGTCATCTCCCGGAGCGATCCGGGCGGCGGGGCGGGGAGGGGTTTCACGCCGGGCTGCTCGTGCGGCCGGGGCACAAGCCCGCGCCGTGAGGTCGCGATCATTCGGCCCGGAAAGCCGGCATTCGAAAGTGTGAGCGCGACATCCACCATGGTGAGGCCGGTGCCGAGCAGCAGGATATCGCCGTCTTGCTTCGCGAGTCGCTTCAGCGCCACGGCGCCTTCGGGGCCCCACGGGTTCTCCACCGCGTCCGGGCCGCGCAGGAAAACGGGGAGCCGAGAGGGGTAGTTGCCGCCGGCGAGCACCGCGGCCCGGCACGGGAGGCGCTGTCCGCCGGCAAGCAGCAGGTGCCCGCCGTCGGCGGCGAGCACGTCCCCGTTCAGGAGCTCCACCCTGCCGGTTCGGACAGCCGCTTCGAGGATGTGTGCGAGATAGCGGTGGTACTCCCGCCGCGGCACGAACGTCTCGCCGTCGCCCAGGCCCTCGTTTTCGACCCAGGTGCTGAAGTGATCGCACTCCGCGGCGAAAGCGCTCATGTTCTGCGCACGGACGTTGAGGAGGTGGGCGGGCTCGGCCGTTCCATAAGCGGCGCCCGCTGCGAAGCTGCCGGAGCGCTCGATCAGCACGGTCTGCACGCCGGTGCGGGCCAGCTCAGCCGCCGCGATCGTGCCGGAATAACCGCCGCCCACCACGGCCACCACTTCCGCCACGTGATATCCCTCCCAGCCAGTCTCTTGCCGGCCCCACACAAGGCCCTCCTGTGTTTCCCCTCTCAGCGCAAGCTTTGTGGCTTTAATCATAGCCTGTGCCGCCCGCCGAAACCGGAAATAAATCGGGCGTGCGCGATTCTCACCCTTCCCGGATGCGCCC
>DASWMM010000203.1:0-6407 GCA_036399755.1 Allosphingosinicella sp. | reverse complement strand
TGAAGCCGAAGCCGTTGAAAATCCAGACGTGGCTGCGCTGCTGCTCGATGATGCCGGACAGGTTGAAGGTGCCGGACCAGAGGATGACGGCGATCAGCACGAATCCGACGGAGACTTCGTAGCTCACCATCTGCGCGGCGGCGCGCAGGGCCGAGTAAAAGGGGTATTTGGAGTTGGACGCCCAGCCGGCGATGATCACGCCGTAAACGCCGAGCGAGGAGACGGCGAGCAAGTAGAGCAGGCCGACATTGATGTTGGCGAGCACCATGCCGTCGCCGAACGGCACCACCGCCCAGCCGATCAGCGCCACCGTGAAGGTGAGGATCGGCGCAATAATGAACAGGCCGCGGTTGGCGCCCGACGGGATGATGGTTTCCTTAAGGAACACCTTCAAGCCGTCGGCGAAGCTTTGCAGGAGGCCGAAGGGGCCGACCACGTTGGGACCGCGGCGAAGCGCCATCGCTGCCCAGATCTTGCGGTCGGCATAGATGATCATCGCTACCGCGAGCATCAGCGGCAAGGCGATCATCAGGACGAGGATGGTGGTCGCGGTCAGCCAGCCGAGGCCGTAGCCCATCCAGGTGCTTTGGAACCATTCGGTCATTGGGAAACGCTCCCGAGCAGCAGTCCAACCTCGTTCGTCCCAAACCCTTCGGCTGCCTGCCTGCGGCAGCCGCTCAGGATGAACTTCGTCGAGGGGCGTTGGCACAGAGTCCTCGTGTGCGCCCCTCGACTACGCTCGGGACGAACGGTGTTTGTGTATGCAGCGCCCTTCATTCCGCGGCCTCCTCGAAGACCTGGCCGTGGAGGATTTCGGCCGAGCAGCGCTGCATCGTCGGGGACGAGCGGGCGATGGGGTTGGTGAGGTAGAAGTCGTCGACCGGATAGTCGATCTCCCCGGACACCGACGGAGCGGCAGCCGTGGGCGCGGCGGGGGCCGGGAACACGGTCAGGCCGGGCTCGCCCAAATGCGGGTGATCGGCGCGGATCGCGGCGCGGAGCTGGCCGAGATCGTCGAACGGCAGCGTCTTGCCGAGCACGTCGGACAAAGCGCGCAAGATCGTCCAGTCCTCGCGGGCCTCGCCGGGCGGGTGGACTGCGAATTCGGCGAGCTGGACCCGGCCTTCGAGGTTGACCCAGGTGCCGTGCTTTTCGGTGTAGGCGGCGGCGGGCAGGATCACGTCGGCGTGGCGAACGCCATTGTCGCCGTGGGTGCCGATGTAGACGGTGAAGGTGCTCGCGAACGCCTCCGTGTCCATCTCGTCCACGCCGAGCAGGAACAGCGCCTTGAGGCCCCCTGCCCGGGCCCGGATCGCCTCGACGCCGCCGTCGGTGGTGAAGCCGACGTCAAGCGCGCCGACGCGCGAAGCGGCGGTGTGAAGGACGTTGAAGCTTGCCCCGAGGCCGGCGGCAGCGGCGCGGGCGGCCTCATAGGCGCCCTCCACCTGCAGTGCGCCCATGCCGACGATCACGGCCGAATTTTCGATACCGGCGAAGGCGTCGCGCACCTCCTGCGGAAGGTTGCCGATCAGCGACAGGTCGCCGCCGAGGTCGGTGACGGGATAGGTCAAATCCACCTGCGGGCCGATTCGGAACACCTTGGCGCCGCGCTTGATGGCCTTGCGGATGCGGGTGTTGACCAGGCTCGCTTCCCAGCGCGGGTTGGTGCCGATCAGGAGAATGGCCGGCGCTTCCTCGATGCCGGCGATGGTGGCGTTGAAGCGGTAGGAGGCCGGGCTCGACACGTCGAAGCGGGCGTCGTCCTGGCGGCATTCGTGCAGGGTGGAGCCGTAGGCCTTGAGCAGCGCCTTGGCCGCGTAGACCGACTCGACCTCCTGGAGATCGCCGGCGATTGCCGCGACCTGATCGCCCGTCGCGCCTTGGAGCTGCGCGGCTATCGCTTCGAACGCTTCCGCCCAGGTTGCCGGCTGGAGCCTGCCTTCGCGGCGGATCCAGGGGCGGTCGAGGCGGCGGCGGAGCAGGCCATCGACGGCGTGGCGGGTCTTGTCGTGCGCCCACTCCTCATTGACGTCCTCGTTGAGGCGGGGAAGCGCGCGCATCACTTCGCGGAAGCGGTGGTCGATGCGGATGTTGGTGCCGACCGCGTCCATGACGTCGATGCCGGGCACCTTGCGAAGCTCCCACGGGCGCGCCTCGAAGCTGTAGGGCTTGGAGACGAGCGCGCCGACCGGGCAAAGATCGACGACATTGCCCGAAAGCTCGGACGTCACCGCGCCCTCGAGATACGACGTGATCTGCATATTCTCGCCGCGGCCGATGGCGCCGATCTCCTCGACGCCGGCGACTTCCTCGGCGAAGCGCACGCAGCGCGTGCACTGGATGCAGCGGGTCATCACCGTCTTCACGATGGGACCCATGTACTTTTCGGTGACCGCGCGCTTGTTCTCGGCGAAGCGGCTGTGGCCGCGGCCGTAGGCGATCGATTGGTCCTGAAGGTCGCACTCGCCGCCCTGATCGCAAATCGGGCAATCGAGCGGGTGGTTGATCAGCAGGAACTCCATCACCCCTTCGCGCGCCTTTTTGACGGCGGGAGTCATGGTGGAGATTTCCTGGCCTTCCGACGCGGGCAGCGCGCACGACGCCTGCGGCTTGGGCGGGCCGGGCTTCACCTCAACGAGGCACATGCGGCAATTGCCGGCGATCGACAGCCGTTCGTGGTAGCAGAAGCGCGGGATTTCCTTGCCCGCAAGCTCGCACGCCTGGAGCACGGTCGCGCCCTGCGGAACTTCGACCTCGATGCCGTCGACTTTAACTTTAAGCATCAACGACGCTCCCGTCGTTCTGAATGAATTGGCATTTAAGTTCGGTTGCCGGCGCGTACGTCTCGGGCATCTTGTTTACGGCTCCACCCAAATACTCGCTCACCACTCGCCCGCTCTTGAACCCCACGCACATCCACGCTTTGGGATCAACACGATCGGCTTCGATGCGCGCAGGCTTCGTTCTGCGGAGAGCGGCGCGAACCGCCTTCTCATCGAAAGCCTCCCGGTCAGCCCGTAGCGGGATCTTTGTCCCATAGCCCAGCTGATGCCAGCAGGTGGATTGCAGCCGATACGCGAGACGGCTTGACGGGTGTGCAGAGGAAAGAATGACATCGTCCAAAATGGGCATTTCGATCCAATTGGCCGCAGCCGTGGGCGTGGCGTTCCAAAGGCACTGCGCCCAGGCGTCCGCCTCCTCCTCCAAGGTAAGCTGCGGCGCGGCCTGAGCAGCGGCCAGAAGCAAGCCCGCAAAGACGACCCCGCTCATTCCGCCGCCTCCAGCGCGCTGCCCTGCTTTTCGACGATGCGCCGCTCGAGCTCCGGCCGGAAGTGACGGATCAGGCCCTGGATCGGCCAGGCCGCCGCGTCGCCAAGCGCGCAAATAGTGTGGCCTTCGATCTGCTTGGTGACGTCCCACAGCATGTCGATCTCGGAAGCGTCGGCGTTGCCCTCGGTCAGGCGCTCCATCACCCGCCACATCCAGCCGGTGCCTTCGCGACACGGCGTGCACTGACCGCAGCTTTCATGCTTGTAGAAATAGGAAATGCGGCTGATCGCCTTCACCACGTCGGTGGACTTGTCCATCACGATCACCGCCGCGGTGCCGAGGCCGGAGCCGAGCTCGCGCAGGCCGTCGAAATCCATCGGCGCGTCCATGATCTGCGCCGCGGGGACGAGCGGCACGGAGGAACCGCCCGGGATGACCGCGAGGAGATTGTCCCAGCCGCCGCGGATGCCGCCGGCGTGGCGGTCGATCAGCTCGTGGAACGGGATCGACATGGCTTCCTCGACCACGCACGGCTTGTTCACATGGCCGGAGATCTGGAAGAGCTTGGTGCCTTCGTTCTTTTCGCGGCCGAAGCTCTTGAACCAGGCGGCGCCACGGCGAAGAATAGTGGGGACGACGGCGATGGACTCGACGTTGTTCACCGTAGTCGGGCAGCCGTAGAGGCCCGCGCCGGCCGGGAACGGCGGCTTGAGGCGCGGCAGGCCCTTCTTGCCTTCGAGGCTTTCCAGCATCGCGGTTTCTTCGCCGCAGATGTAGGCACCGGCGCCGCGGTGGACGAACAGGTCGAAATCGTAGCCGGAGCCGGCGGCGTTCTTGCCGAGCAGGCCGGCATCATAGGCCTGCTGGACGGCCGCGAAGAGCGTCTCCGCCTCGCGGATGAACTCGCCGCGGATGTAGATATAGCCCGCCCGCGCCCGCATCGCGAAGCCGGCGATCAGCGCGCCCTCGATCAGCTTGTGCGGATCGTGGCGGATGATCTCGCGGTCCTTGCACGATCCAGGCTCGGATTCGTCGGCGTTGATGACGAGGAAGTTGGGCTTCCCCGGCGTCGGCGCCTTGGGCATGAAGCCCCACTTCATCCCGGTCGGGAAGCCCGCGCCGCCGCGGCCGCGCAGGCCCGAGGCTTTTACCTCGTCGATGATCGCGTCCTGGCCGATCGCCATCAGCGCCTTGGTGTTGTCCCAGTCGCCGCGCGCCTGCGCACCCTTCAGGCCCCAATCCTGGAAGCCGTACAGGTTGGTGAAGATGCGATCCTTGTCTGCAAGCATCAGCCGAACATTCCGAAATAAACCGCCGCAACGAGCGCGATGATGACGACAAGCGCAATCGTCTTGATGATGCCCTTCAGCACCTTGAAGGCGATGAACAGCGCAATCAGGCCGACGATGATCGGGAGGAGCTGTTCCATCAGGCCCACTCGCTCCGGTAATCGTGGTTCTCGCCGACCATCGCCTTGAGGCTGGTGACGCCGCCCTCGGGATCGCTGGTGCGGCGGTCGACGCCCTGCGGCCCCGGCGGCGGCGTTTCGCCGCGCGCCAGCGCTTCGAGCAGCGCCGTGGTGGTCTCGAATGTCAGGTCTTCGTAATTGTCGTCGTTGATCTGCACCATCGGCGCGTTGGCGCAGGCGCCGAGGCACTCGACTTCGTTCAAGGTGAACAAGCCGTCTTCGCTGGTCTGCCCCTTAACGAGCCCCTTGGCCTTGCAGGCGCGGAACACTTCGTCGGAGCCGCGCAACATGCACGGCGTCGTGCCGCACACCTGGAGGTGGTAACGGCCGACCGGGCGCAAGTTGAACATGGTGTAGAAGGTCGCGACTTCGTAGGCTCGGATGTAGGGCATATCGAGGTACTTCGCGACATACTCGATCAACGGAATGGGCAGCCAGCCCTGCGTCTGCGTCTCCGCGCCGACCTGCCGCTGGGCGAGATCGAGCAGCGGAATGATCGCGCTATGCTGCCGCCCCGGCGGATAGCGGCCGATGATCGTCTTGGCCTTGGCCTCGTTCTCCGCGCTGAACGCGAAGCCGCCCCAGCGCGCACGGACGTCGTCGATGTCCGGAATGGAGGTGGGAAGGATGTCAGCCATGCGCCGCATTCCCCTTTTTGCCGAGCATCCGGCGCGCCAGCGACACCGCCTCGACGAGAACCGCCGCGGCGATGATGCCCATCAAAGCGAGCGGGAGGACGAGAAGCGCCCCGCCGCCCAGCGGCGGCCCCATGAGCACGGCGTAGGCAAGCAGCGCCGCCACCGCCGCGGCGAGGAAGTAGCGCCGCGCCTTTGCCGGAAGCTGCATGAAGACCAGGGCCGGCGCGAGCACGAACATGGCGAGGATCAGGGCCTGGCTCACCGGTCGATCTCCCCGAACACGATGTCGAGGCTGCCGAGAATTGCGGTGACGTCCGCGAGCATGTGGCCCTTGGTCATGAAGTCCATTGCCTGGAGGTGGGAGAAGCCGGTCGGGCGGATCTTGACCCGGTAGGGCTTGTTGGTGCCGTCGGCGACCAGGTAGACGCCGAACTCGCCCTTGGGGCTTTCGGTGGCGACATAGACTTCGCCGGCCGGCACGTGAAAGCCCTCGGTGTAGAGCTTGAAGTGGTGGATCAGCGCTTCCATCGACTGCTTCATCTCGGCGCGCTTGGGGGGCACCACCTTGCGGTCGTCCGACGCGATCGGCCCTTCCGGCATTTCGCGAAGGCACTGCTTCATGATCCGCACGGATTGGCGGACTTCCTCGACGCGCACCATCATCCGGTCGTAGCAATCGCCGCGCGTGCCCGTGGGAATGTCGAAGTCCATCCGATCATAGACGTCGTAGGGCTGCGACTTGCGGATATCCCAAGGGATGCCGGCGGCACGGATCATCGGGCCGGAGAAGCCCCAGGCCAGAGCGTCTTCCTTGGAGACGATGGAGATGTCGACGTTGCGCTGCTTGAAGATGCGGTTGTCGGCAACCAGGCTGATCGCGTCGTTGAAGATCGGCATCAGCCCGGTGTCGAGCCATTCGGCGACAACGACGAGCAGCTTCAGCGGCACGTCCTGGCGCACTCCTCCCGGGCGGAAGTAATTGGCGTGCATCCGAGCTCCCGAGGCGCGCTCGTAGAAGTTCATGATGTCTT
>DASWMM010000202.1:0-1524 GCA_036399755.1 Allosphingosinicella sp. | reverse complement strand
GTCCCGCCAAAGTATTACTTTGGCGGGTGCCCTTGAAGGGTGGTGGAGGGGTAAATGCCCCGAGATCCGTGGTTCCCGCCTGAACCGCTCAGTCCACGGCAGCTACCCCTCCACCAGGCAAAGCCTGGTTCCCCTCCCCATCCTTCGGACGGGGAGGAACTCAGCTTAGAGGATGCGGGATTCGCGCAGGTAGGTGAAATCGCCCTCGCCCGCCCAGCCCCGGCCGTCCGGAAAGCGCAGCTCGATCCCCGCCAGATCATGGGCGTCCGCCAGCCACATGTTGACGCCCATCAAGCTGTTTCCGAACTTGGCGACGGCATCCTCGGTCAGCACGAAGTGGCTGGTCGCCCCGCAGGTCGAACAGAAGCGCACCTCCGCATTGGGATCGTCCTTGTCGTGCCGCCGATAGCCTGAAGCCTCCCCGGTCACCGACACTTCGGACGGATGAAAATAGCCCCAGCGCGCACCCGTCTTGCTGCACAAGGCACAGTTGCACTCGTGGATGAAATCCGGCCGCTTCACGAGCGCGATGGCTATCTGGCCGCACAGGCAGGAGACGTTGAGCATGCGCGCTCCCTAGGGTCGAAAGCCGCCGCGGAACAGGGTCGATCCGCCACCGCCTTGCCCTTTATTTGCCTGCGTAAACACCCGCCGAGCCATTCCACCACTCAGGCTGATGGCGCTGCTGACCAACAACATTGCGCGTGCTAACCATCTTCGCCGCCTGCCTGATCGGCCGAAGGGCACTCTTCTGGTGGGCCGAACTGATGGTGTCGACCGCAATTCTGGTCGCCGGATTGCTGTGGCTGCGCCATGCTGAGCGCATCGGCCTGGAGGCCCGCGACGGGCCTGAACCGCTTCCGATGTGTTGATCTGCTCACGAGCCGGGCCGGCGGCATCTCTCCGCCCCCGCCGCCCGCCGCCCGGCCGCACCCATTCAGCGTGGCCAGGGCGCCAAGCGGCGAAGCCGCCGCACAATCTCTTCCGGAAAGCGTGTCTTAAACGCGCGAAGCTCCGCGGCGGCGTCTGGATCGAGCTTCGCCGCCCGGGCCAGTGCCGTTCTGTACCCGAACATGTCCCCCTGGTTCCGATGTTCGATTGCCAGATTATAGGCTGCCGTTGCATTCCCCCCGCGTGCCGCGCGCCGAAGGATGCGGATTGCTTCGGCCTCGGAAACAAAGTCGCTCAGGATAGTCACCGCCGGCGCGAAGCGCCTGTGCACGAGCTTACGTATGATCGGAAGCGCATGACCGGTCGAGCGGCCGTGCAAAATACCCCAAGCGCGGGTGTAAAGCTTCCACTCGCGCTCGTTGCCCGTGTCCATGGGACTGGCATAGCATCGAAGCCTGCGATGCAGAACCTCCGGTACAGACCCGCTTACGGCGCCCTCGCGGGGCCGCGATGTTGCGGAGACCCGCCGTTGATGCCACCCTATGGCAATCACGGGCGCGGAGGTCTGCTTGAGGATTTGCACGCTTGCACGGTTAGGCGCGCTACTGATTGCCGGGTCGTCCAGCTACGCAG
>DASWMM010000201.1:0-9292 GCA_036399755.1 Allosphingosinicella sp. | reverse complement strand
CAGTCGGCGATCACCAACCTGATGATGGCGGGCGCCATGGCCTACACCGTCTGGGGCTGGAGCGCCGGCAAGTTCACCACCGGCGACGTGGTGCTGGTCAACACCCTCCTCGCCCAGCTCTTCCGGCCGCTGGACATGCTCGGCTGGGTCTACCGCACCATCCGCCAGGGCCTGATCGACATGGAGGCGATGTTCGGCATCGTCGACACGCCGCAGGAGGTGATCGACAAGCCCGGCGCCCCCGCGCTTGTGGTTCACGATGGCCATGTTCGCCTGGAAAATGTCCGCTTCGCCTACGATCCCGAGCGCGAGATATTGAAGGGCATCGACATCGACGTCCGCCCCGGCACCATGCTGGCGGTGGTCGGCCCGTCCGGCGCCGGCAAATCGACCCTGTCGCGCCTGCTGTTCCGCTTCTACGAGCCCACCGGCGGCCGAATCCTGATCGACGGGCAGGACATTTCCGAGGTTACCCAGGAGAGCCTGCGCGGGGCGCTCGGCATCGTCCCGCAGGACAGCGTGCTGTTCAACGACACGGTCGGCTATAATATCGGCTACGGCCGGGACGGCGCCGGGCAGGCGGAGATCGAGGACGCGGCGCGCGGCGCGGCGATCCACGACTTCATCGCCTCGCTTCCCGACGGCTACGAAGCCCAGGTCGGCGAACGCGGCCTCAAACTGTCGGGCGGCGAGAAGCAGCGCGTTGCCATCGCCCGGACCTTGCTGAAGAACCCGCCGATCCTGATCTTCGACGAGGCAACCAGCGCGCTCGACAGCCGCACGGAGGCCGCGATACAGGAGACGATGCGCTCGGTCGCCGCCAAGCGGACCAGCATCGTCATCGCCCACCGATTGTCCACGATCGTCGATGCGGACCAGATCGTGGTTCTGAACGAGGGACGGATCGCGGAAAAAGGCACCCATTCGCAGCTGTTGCGCAAGAACGGGCTTTACGCGGACATGTGGACACGGCAACAAAGCGAGGCGGAAGCCGAAGCGGAAGCTGCTGAATAAGCGGTGTTTTCCCTGCATCAGCCGGTTTCGCGGGCAGGGGGCGCGATGTCGGCCACACGGATCATGTTTGGAGCGGCCGTCGCAATCGCGGCGCTGGCGGTGCTGGCCGGCGGCGCAACCGGCGCGAACCCCGCCCCCGCCCCCGCCGAGCAGGCGTTGGCGGCCGGTGCCACCATCGACTGGAGCCCGGACGAAGATGTCGATCCGCTCCGCTTCCGCGCCGGCGACCTTTCCATCCTGGTCGAACGGGTGCGCGAGAAATCCGGCCTCGCCGGCCCGCGCCTTACCCTTTCCGCGCCGGGCAAGACTCCGGCGGTGCTCGAAGGCGAGCGCGCCGGCATCACCTTCCCAAGCCGCATCGCCATCCTGCCGTGGGACAAATCCGGTGCCGTCGCGGTTCTACTCGAAAGCTATTCGGGCGGCGCCCATTGCTGCACCGTCGTCCAGGCCGCGGTACCCGAAGGCGACGGCTTCCAAATCGTCGATCTCGGCCGCTACGACGGCGAGAAGCTCGCACGGCTGCCCAGCGATTGGGACGGCGACGGCGAGCTCGATTTCTTCGTCACCGACGACGCGTTTCTCTACGCCTTTTCAAGTTACGCGGGCAGCCTGCCGCCGCCGATGATCCTCAACATCATCGATGGCGTGGCGGAGAACGTCTCCGATCGCCCCGCTTTCCGGCCGATCTTCGAACAAGCGATGGCCGGCGCCGAAAAGGGCTGCGCCGAGGGCGAGAACGGCCATTGCGCCGCGTACGCCGCCGCCGCCGCCCGCCTGGGCTCGTTCGACACCGCCTGGGAGAAGGTGCTCAAGCACCATGACGCCAATCGCCGCGACTGGCCGAGCGCCTGCAAGGTCGCGGAAGGCGAAGACGGCTGCCCCGAAGGCCAGGAAATCACCTACGCCTCCTACCCCGAGGCCCTCCGCGCCTTCCTGGTCCAGCACGCCTACATCGCCAAGTAAACGTCGGCCCTTGCTTCTCCCCTCCCTGATGAGGGAGGGGCACCTTCCAACTCCCCTCCCTTCTAGGGAGGGGTAGGGGTGGGTAAGCGCTGAGCGGGCTCGATGCCCGCGAAGCGCTATCCTTTGGCAGCAAGGCCGCTCCGCCCCCATCGAGGGGGCTCCACGGCTACCCACCCCCACCCCTCCCTTGCAGGGAGGGGAGTTCACTCCGCGCCATGGCCCGAGGCAAGTGCACAGTGGCGCGGACAACCCAATCCCGCTAGTGCGGAGCAACCGTGCTTTCCCCCCTCGACATCCTCCACCAGACCTTCGGCTTCCCCGCTTTCCGCGGCGTGCAGGAGCAGGTTATCGGCCGGGTCATGGACGGCCGACACACGCTTGCGGTGATGCCGACTGGCGCCGGCAAGTCGCTCTGCTACCAGGTGCCCGCGCTCGCCCGTCCCGGCACTGCCCTTGTCGTCTCCCCGCTGATCGCGCTGATGCATGACCAGATCCGCTCGGCGACCAGCTTCGGCATCCAGGCCGCTTCGCTCACCTCCGCCGATGGCGAGGACGCGCGGCAGGAGACGCTGGCGCGGTTCAAGGCCGGCGATCTCGACCTCCTCTACGTCGCCCCCGAACGGGCCAGCGGCGGCGCGTTCCGCGAACTGGCGTCACGCACGCCGCTCTCGCTGATCGCCATCGACGAAGCGCATTGCGTTTCGGAATGGGGCCACGATTTCCGCCCCGATTACCGGCTCCTCAAGCCCCTGCTCGACGCCTTTCCGCAGGTGCCCCGCCTGGCCCTCACCGCCACCGCGGACCGGCAGACGCGCGAAGACATTCTCCGCCAGCTCGGCATCCCCGACGACGGCCTGATCGTCGCCGGCTTCGACCGGCCCAACATCCGCTACCACGTCCGCCCCCGCGACGGAGTCGGCGCGCAGTTGAAGGCGCTGCTCGCCGAGCAGCCCGGCGCCGGAATCGTCTACGTGCCGAGCCGCGACAAGGCCGAGAAGCTTGCCGAGCAGCTCGCCGCCGGCGGCCGGCGCGTGCTGCCCTACCATGCCGGCCTCGACCCGCAGGTCCGGATGCGTAACCAGCATGCCTTCGTAGCGTCGGAAGACATGGTGATGGTCGCCACCATCGCCTTCGGCATGGGCATCGACAAGCCGGACGTGCGCTTCGTCGCCCATGCCGGCCTGCCCAAATCGATCGAGGCCTATTACCAGGAAACCGGCCGCGCCGGCCGTGACGGCGAGCCCGCCGAAGCGCATCTGTTCTGGGGTGCCGAAGATTTCTCCCGTGCCCGCCGCCGGATCGAAACCGAAGTGCCGGACGAGCGCCGCGGCGGCGAGCGCCAGCGCCTGAACTCGCTCGCCGCCATGGTCGAAACCGGCGCCTGCCGCCGCGCCCGTCTCCTGAAGCATTTCGGCGAAACGCCGGCGGAGACCTGCGGCAACTGCGACAATTGCGTCGCGCCGCCCTCCACCGTCGATGCCACCGAAGTCGCGCGCAAGCTTCTCTCCGCCGCCTTCCGCACCGAGATGCGCTTCGGGATCACCCACCTTGCCGACGTGCTGGCCGGCAAGGAAACCGACAAGATCCTGTCCTGCGGCCACCACCGCCTGTCGGTCTTCGGGATCGCCAATGAGGAGGAGATGGCGCTGGTCAAGCCGGTCGCCCGCGCCCTTCTCGCCCGGGACGCGCTTCGCGCCGACGAATATGGCGGACTGTCCTTCGGGCCGGGTGCCAAGCCGCTGCTCAGGTCCGAGGAGCGGCTTCAACTCGTGCTTCCGCCCAAGCGCACGAAAAAGGTCCGCCGTGGCCGCGACGGCGCCGAACACCCCCACGATCCGCTGTTCGAGGCACTGCGCGCGCGCCGCCGCGACCTGGCGAAAGAGGCCGGCGTGCCGCCCTACGTCATCTTCCACGACAGCACGCTTCGGGAAATGGCGGAGCTGAAACCCACCAGCCTCCACGCGCTCTCCCGAGTGACCGGTGTCGGCGCGGCCAAGCTCGACAAATGGGGCGGCGCCTTCGTGGAAGTGCTCGAGGCGTTCGCCGCCTAGCCGCGGCTGCCGCGCGCCCCCTTCCGCCGCCACCTGCCCAGCCACTTCCGTCACCCCCGCGAAAGCGGGGGTCCCGCTTCTTCTCCTTTCTGCAACCGTGAAGAAGAAGAAGCGGGATTCCCGCTTTCGCGGGAATGACGGGAGGGTTCGGGTCGTACCGAGGGGCGGGGGCGCAACCGGAGGGCCGCGCCGCCCGTTCACCCTTCATGGTCTCGAACTTCGCCGAATGGATCGTGCGCACCGTCATGCTGGTGCTTGCCGGGCTCGTCACCCTGTCGATCCTCGGCTCGATCGACGCCATGTCCAACGACACGGCCGGCGCAGGCTTTCGTGGTGCGAACCGGCCGGTTCTTTCCCCCGCGCCCGAGCCCTCGGCTCCTGCGCAACAGCCCGCGCCTGCCGCACCCGCGCCAAGGACTGACGCCAGCCAGGCGCAACAGGAAGGCACCGGCGCACCCGGCCAGCTCGTCACCGCACCCGCATCCCCCGAAGAGCCTCGCCCCGAACGCTGGCTCAAGGCCATCGCGTACGCTTTGCTCGCCATCGCAGGGCTTCTCGCCCTCCTTCTCATCCTCGTCTGGCGCGGTGTCCGCGCGCTCTCCAGGATTGCGGAAGCGGCCGCACTCGGGCAGCAGAGGAACTAATGACGGCGGCGCAACATTCAGCCGTAAACAGGGAGACCATGGTGATCCGCAATCCAGCTCACATCCGCGCGCTCGCCGCTCTGGCGGCAAGCGCCGCCGCGTTCGTCGCAACCCCCGCTTTCGCGCAGGACACACCAGCCGACACCGAGTGGCCGGAGGACCGCTACAGCATCAGCGTCGGTGTCGGCGGCGCCTATGTGCCGTCCTACGAGGGCTCCGACGATTATATCGCAACCCCGATCGGAGTCTTGTTCGGCCGGATCGGCCCGGTCTCCTTCGTGACCCGCGGCACCGCCTTGACGTTCGATGTCATCCAGGAGGCCAGCGACGCGCCGATCGCCTTCACCCTCGGCCCGGTGGTCAACGTCCGGCTCGACCGCAACAACCGGATCAAGGACCCGCGGGTCCGCGCCCTTGGCGAACTCGATCCGGCGATCGAGGTCGGCGTCCAGGCCGGAGTCACCAAGAACGGCGTCCTTCACCAATATGATTCGCTCGGCGTTCGCCTCACCTGGCAAAAGGATGTGGGCAACACCCACGACAGCACGATCCTCACGCCCGCCATCGAATACGGCACCCCGCTCAGCACCAAGACCTACGTCCAATTGGGCGCGCAGGCGGAGCGGGTGGGTAACGGCTATGCGCAGACCTATTTCAGCATCGGCCCCGCCGGCGCGCTGGCCAGCGGCCTGCCCACCTACAATGCCGACGGCGGGTGGAAGAACTGGCGCACCAGCCTGTTTCTCGCCCATTCGCTGACCGGGGAGCTGCGCGCGCCCAAGCTCTCCTTGTTCGCCGGGCTCGCTTATTCGCGCCTTCTCGGCGATTTCAAGCGCAGCCCGATCGTCGCGACCGCGGGCGACAAGGACCAGTTTTACAGCCTGCTGGGGATCAGCTACACCTTCTAGGATCGCTTCGGCGCCGGGAACCCTGAAGGGCTCCGGCGCGTAGAAACGCCAACGAAAAGAGAGGGTGCCCGCATCGTATGAGCGGCCGTTCCGCGCTCGCAATCTGTGCAATCGGCCTGTGCCTCGCCATGCCGGCAGAGGCGCGGGATCGGGTAAAGGGCGCCAAGGCCAAAGCCGATGCGATGCAGCCGATTGCGGCTTTAACCCCGGCCTATAATCCGGCGTTGGGCGGAATCGGGCGCAACACGCCGGCTTCCCGCCCGCCGCTGGCCGGCCGGGGGCCGCGGGTGCGCTTTTCCGCCGATTCGGTGATCCGCGAAGACGGCTCGCCGGGCGACCGCCGTTCGGTGGTCGGCGCCTTGCCGCTGATGGGCGCGGTTGCCGCCGAAGTGGGGCTCTTCTCCGTCTCCGGAGCGACGCCCAAGGAGCGCGAGTTCAAGCGCAACGATCCGGTTGCCGACGTTCAGCCGCGCCGCAGCCGGGTTGCCGCAATTGGCCTTCGGATGAGCTTCTAACCCCCGACATTCGACCGCGTTGGGAGCAAAAGAAAACCGCCGGAAGGGTGAACCCCGCCGGCGGCTATTCTTGTAACGCGACTAGACGACCGGCTTACGCGCTTGCGGGCTGGTCGTCGTCGTCGTCGTTCTGGGTGAGGAAGTACACGGCCACAACGGCGGCGACGATCACGAGAAGCGGCAGAATGAAGCCGCCGCGGATCTGCTCGCCTTGCGCCTGCTCGGCGGCCGGGGCGACCTCCACCGGGGCGCTCTGCGCCGCAGCCATCGTCGGGCTCATTACCAGTGCGGCGGCGGCCGCCGCTGCGATCAACTTCTTCACGAATAGTCTCCTTGAGTTCAGTGGGGCGGCGAATGGCCGAGGAATGTGACCGCATCAAGACTGTGCGGGCCCTTTGTGTTTCAGTGCTGACACATAGCGGATTGCTGTGGCTCGAAAGCGTCACCGGATTCCGGCCGCCTCCCATCGGAAGTCCTCACTTACCAAGGTGCGCCGAACCGCGCCCACAGCATGGCCGCCCCCACCGCGAGCGACGCAAGGCTCGCCACCAGCACCGCCCCGGCCGCCGCATCCTTGGCCGCGCCGATCCCGGGCGAAAAGCCGGGGTGGAGGCAATCGGCGAGATATTCGATCGCGGCGTTGACCAGCTCCAGCGCAAGCACCAGCCCGGCCGAAAGCGCCACCGCCGCCGCCCAGCCGGGGCCGGGCGCGAGCAGCAGGCAGGCCGCGCCGGCTGCGAAGGCGAGGGCGCTCTGCGTTCGAAAGCTGCTCTCGCGGCGGAAGACGAGGCGGATGCCGTTCAGCGCGAACCCCAGACGGTGGCGGAAGGACTGGTTCTTCGCAAATGGGTGGGGGGGAGCGTCCATGAAGGCGTGGTGGCGCGGAGCCGTGCAGGGCGCGCGGTGCGTGCGGAGGAGAAAAGGTGCAGGCGGCGGCAGATGGGCCGGAAGACCTTCGAATAAGCAACAATCGTTTTCGTTACGTTCCTTTCCGCGCTATCCCTTTCCGCAAGCCATGCAAAACCTGCCTTGCCCCGCCCTTCACGCCACCCATGCCGGCATCTGGCTTGCAACGCCGGACGGGGAAATTCGTGCGCTCGGCCGGGGGGAGGCGATTGCCCAAGCGGCGGAAACGCCGGCGATCATGCTCAATGCGCCTCTCGTCGGCCAAAGGCTCGGCTATCCGGAGCTGTCCGGCCTCGACCTCCTCGAGCTGTTCGCCTTCGTTCACCCGGCGCGCTTCGCGGTGCCGACGCCCAAGGGCATCGCCCAGGCGCTCGGCCTCCCCGCGCCGGAGAGCGATTCGGACGCCGCGCCGTTCCTGCGCGACGCTGCGGCCCACCTGCTCGCGACGCTCGAAGGAGATTGGCCGGAGCGCGAGGGTGCATGGGCTTCGGCGCAGGCCTTGTGGCGGATGCGCTGGGGCTGGTCGCCGCTGATCGCGCAGCGTCTCAAGCGGCCGGAGCGCGACGAGCCCTGGCTGTTCTCGAAGCTCCCGCAATGGGAGGAAGGCTCGGCCCGCCCGCAACCGCGTTCCGTCCGGGTCGAGGAAGAGGAAGCGCTCGCCCGCCTGGCCGCCCTGGTCGGCAGCGAGGCGGAGGTGCGCGAAGGCCAGCGCCTCTACGCCGCCGCCGCCGCCGCCGCCTTCGTGCCGCGCCGCGCCGAGGGGCAGCCCAACATGCTGCTCGCCGAAGCGGGCACCGGCATCGGCAAGACGCTCGGCTATCTCGCCCCCGCCTCGGTGTGGGCGGAGAAAGCCGACGGGCCGGTCTGGGTTTCCACCTACACCAAGGCGCTGCAGCGCCAGCTCGACCGCGAGGGGCTGCGCCTGTTCCCCAACGCGGAGGAGCGCAAGAAGCGAATCGTGATCCGCAAGGGCCGCGAGAATTACCTCTGCCTGCTAAACCTGGAGGATGCGCTGCAGGGCGGGTTCGCCGGGCGCGCCGCTATCCTGGCTCAGCTCGTCGCGCGCTGGGCGGCGTTCACCAAGGACGGCGACATGGTCGGCGGCGACCTGCCCGGTTGGCTCACCACCCTGTTCCGCCGCGCCGGCTCCAACGCGCTCACCGACCGGCGCGGCGAGTGCGTGTATGCGGGCTGCCCGCATTACCGGAAATGCTTCATCGAGCGCGCCACCCGCGCCAGCCAGGAGGCGGACCTGGTGATCGCCAACCACGCGCTCGTCATGGTCAACGCAGCGCGCGGCCGCGACAATCCGCCGACCCGGATCGTGTTCGACGAAGGCCATCACCTATTCGACGCCGCCGATTCGACCTTCGCCACCGCGCTGACGGGGCAGGAGACGATCGAGCTTCGCCGCTGGCTGATGGGCCCGGAAGGCAAGACACGGGGGAGGCGCCGGGGCCTCGCCGCGCGGCTGATGGACGTCGCCTCCTACGACGAAGGGGGCGCGATGGCCCTCGACGCGGCGGTGCAGGCGGCGGGGCTTCTGCCCTCGGACGGCTGGCTGCAGCGCATCGCCGATGGGCAGCCCTTCGGCCCGGTCGAGAAGCTCCTCGCGGCGGTGCGCGGCACGGTTTACGCCCGCGCCACGTCCAAGGACGCCGGCTACGGGCTCGAAACCGAAATGGCCGAGCTCGACGCCGACATCGTCGAAGCGGCCGCCCCCGCCGCGCAGGCGCTTGAACAGCTCCTCCGCCCGCTGATCGCACTCGGCAAGCGCCTCGAAGCCGTGCTGGAAGACGCGCCCGACTGGCTCGACGCCCAGGCCCGCGCCCGGATCGAAGGGGCGATCGGCGGCCTCACCTGGCGCGCGCAGACCCTTGCCGCCTGGATTGCGCTCGCCGCCCGGCTCGGCGGCGCGGTCGATCCCGATTTCGTGGACTGGCTCGCCGTCGATCGCGTGGAAGGCCGCGAATATGACATCGGCCTTCACCGCCGCTGGCTCGATCCGACACGTCCGCTCGCCGAAACGGTGCTCAAGCCGGCCCACAACATCGTCGTCACCTCCGCCACCCTGCGCGGCGCGGAGGAGTGGAGCGCCGCTGAAGCGCGCACCGGCGCCTGCCACCTGCCCGCGCCCGGCGCCGCCCGCTTCGAGGCGGCGAGCCCGTTCGACTACGCGTCCAACGCCGAAGTGCTGATCGTCACGGACCTGAAGCGCGGCGACCTGCCCTCGCTTGCCGGCGCCTACGGCCGGCTGATCGAGGCCGCAGGAGGGGGAACATTGGGACTAT
>DASWMM010000200.1:0-4852 GCA_036399755.1 Allosphingosinicella sp. | reverse complement strand
GCGATCCGCCCCGCCTCGCGGGCAATCCGTGAAAGGTCCTCAAGCACCGGCCACCATCATCCCGTCGATCCGCAACGTGGGCACGTTCACCGCCCGGCGGAAGGTAAGGTCGCTCGCCGGAGTCAGCGCCAGGAACATGTCGAGCAAATTGCCCGCAATGGTGATCTCCGCCACCGCCGCGCCGATCTGCCCGTTCTCGATAATGAACCCCGACGCGCCCCGGCTGTAATCGCCGGTTACCCCGTTCACCCCCTGCCCGATCAGCTCGGTGACGTAGAGGCCCAGCCGAATGTCGCCGATCAGCTCGTCGCGGCTGAGGCTGCCCGCTTCCATATGCGTGTTGGTCAGGCTCGCCCCCGGCGCCCCGCCCGCCCCGCGCACGGCATGGCCGGTCGGCTGCAGGCCAAGCTGACGGGCGGACGCGCTTTCCATGATCCAGCCGGTCACCCGCCCGTCGGCGACGATGTCGCGCGGCCGAGTCGCCAGGCCCTCGCCGTCGAACGGCTTGGAGCGAAGCCCGCGCACCCGGTGCGGATCGTCGCGGATGATGATGCCCGGCGCGAAGATCTGCTCCCCTTCCTTGTCGAGCAGGAACGAGGTCCGCCGGGCGATCGCCGCGCCGTTGATCGCGCTTGCCAGGTGGCCGATCAGGCTGGATCCCACTCGCGGGTCGAACACCACCGGCATCGCACCGCTGGCCAGCTTGGCTGGATCGAGCCGCGCCACCGCGCGCTCGCCGGCAAGGCGCCCGATCTCCTCCGGGCCGTCGAGATCGCTGTAATGGCGAACACTGTGCTGGGCATAATCGCGCTGCATGTTGGCGCCCGCGCCGGCGATCACGCTTGCCGATCCCGAATAGCCGCTGGTCGAATAGCCTCTGCAAAAGCCACGGCTGGTGGCGAGCGCGACCACCGACCGGCCGGCGCTCACCCCCGCCCCTTCGGAATTGGTTACGCCGGCAACCGCCCGCGCCGCGTCCTCGATCGCCATCGCCCGCGCCTTGAGTTCGGTCGGCGCCGGGTCCTCGCCGTCGTCGCCGTCCACGTCGGGGCCGCGCTCGCGCAGCAGCAGGTCCTCGGGCGCAAGGCCGGACCATTCATCCTCCGGTGCCTCGCGCGCCATCGCCGCCGCCCGCTCCACCAAGGCGCCAAGCGACTCTTCGGACAGGTCGGAGGACGACACGGTGGCCGACCGGCTGCCGGTGAAGAAGCGAAGCCCGATCTCCTCGCCTTCCGATCGCTCGACGTCCTCAAGGGCGCCGAGGCGCACCTGCACGCCCGTCGAGGCGTCGGCGATGTAGATGGCGTCGGCGGCGTCGGCGCCGGCCTTGCGCGCACGCTCCACAAGGGCGGCGGCGCGCTGTTCGGCTTCTGAAATGCTGAGCATGGCGCGCACCTAGGGTGCGCTCGGCCCAAAGTCTAGGAAGTGCCCACCACGAGGCAGGCGAGGAACATCAAGAGGCCGGCAAACCGGTTCGACCGGAACTTGGCAAGCGCATCGCCGCCGTCCTCGGCCCTGAGGCTCGCCACCTGCCAGATGAAATGCAGCGCCATCGGCAGCAGCGCCGCAAGCGCCAGCCCATCGGACCGCTCCCGCCACAAGGCCGCCGCCCACAGCGCCAGCGCCAGCGCGTAAAACACCGCCACCCCAGCCCGCGCGAACCGCCCCAGCGCCAGCGCCGAAGATCGAACGCCGACCAGCGCATCGTCCTCGCGGTCCTGCAGCGCGTAGATCGTGTCGTACCCGATCACCCAGAACACCGCCCCGCCCCACAGCAACAGCGCCGTCCAGCCGATCTCCCCAGTCACCGCCGGCCACCCTACCAGAGCCGCCCACGAAAATACGAGACCGAGCCAAGCCTGCGGCCACCACGTAATCCGCTTCATGAACGGATAAGCCGCGACCAGCGCGAGGCTCGCCAGCGCGACGATCTGCGCCGTCCCGGGAAGCTGGAGCAGCACCCCCAGCCCGACCAGGCTCAGCCCCACCAGTAACACCCAAGCCCCCGTCAAACGCACCCGTCCGCTCGCCAAGGGCCTCAGCCGGGTCCGCTCCACCCGCGCATCCAGGTCGCGGTCCACGATATCGTTATAAACGCACCCCGCGCTCCGCATCGCGAACGCCCCAAGCGCAAACCACCCAATCAGCGCCAGCCCCCCCGGCCCAACCCCGGCAAGCGCAATCGCCCACGCCCCCGGCCAGAACAGCAGCCAAACCCCGATCGGCCGATCGAGCCGCATCAGGGAGGCGTAAGGACGCACGGCGGCGGGAAGCGCGCCGATCAGCCCGCTTTGCTCGCTGTCGGGAACGATGTCCTGCGATACCGCCGTCATGGGGCGACCCTAATGTTTGCACAGGGGATGTCGAGCCTCGTTTCCGCGCCCACTTTTCCTATGCATCGCCGGTATTTGCCGCCAATGTGGGCGTGAAAAAGGGGTTGTTCATGCTTGATGCGATTTTGATGGTGGGCGCGGCTGTGATTGCGGCGGTGCCGGCGGCGCCCCCGAACGACAAGGTGCAGCGCGGGCCGGTGCCGAGCTGGGTGGTGCCGAGTGCGCTGCTGCCGGCGCCCCAGGACGCAAGCGGGATGGTGTTCGTTCGGCGCTCGGACACCTTTGTCCATCTCGATGCGCAGGGCCAAACCATCTACTCCGGCTACCATATCAAAATCCTGCATCCGAACGCGCTCCAGGCGGGCAACCTTTCGCTCGCCTGGAACCCTTCTGCCGGCGCGCCTTCCGTGCATGCCATTCGGGTCCACCGGGACGGCCAGGTCACCGACATACTCAAGGACGCTTCGTTCGAAATTCTGCGCCGCGAGGACCAGCTGGAAGCCGCCAGCCTGAACGGCATCCTGACGGCGGTTCTGCGCGTGCCCGATTTGCGGGTCGGCGACGAACTGGAAGTCGCGGTTACGATTCCCGCCAGCGATCCCACCCTCCGTTTGCAGGACAGCGGTTTTGTCATGCTTCCGCCCGTGCCCCCGCCCGGCCGGACCCGCTTCGACGTAAGCTGGGAAGATGGGCAGAAGCCCCATTTCAAGATGACGCCGGACATGGCCGCCGCCGCCAAACAGGCTGAGCGGCGGGTGACCCTCGATTTGGACAATCCGCCGATGCTCAATGTGCCGCAGGACGCGCCCGCCCGCTACAATTGGCAGCGCGCGGTTGAGTTCAGCGATTTCAACGATTGGGCCGAAATTTCCCGGCTGTTCGCGCCGCTTTACGCAAAGGCGGCAACCCTTGGCGCAACGTCGCCGCTCAAGGCGGAAGCGCGCCGCATCGCTGCAAGCCATGCCGGCGAAGCCGATCGGGCGGGCGCCGCCTTGAAGCTGGTCCAGCAGGAGGTGCGCTATATCTACGTCGGGCTGGGCGCCGGGAACCTCACTCCCGCGACCGCGGAGGAAACCTGGGCGCGGCGCTGGGGCGACTGCAAGGGAAAGACCGTGTTGCTGCTGGCGCTGCTCAACGAGCTGGGCATCGAGGCCGCACCGGTGCTGGTCAACAACCAGGGGGCGGACGACGGGCTAGACTCGCGGCTGCCCAGCCCGAGCTTGTTCGATCACATCCTCGTGCGCGCGCGGGTCAACGGCGCGAACCTGTGGCTGGACGGCACCCTTCCGCCGGTCGCCGCGCCGAGCACGGAACCTGCTTTGCCCTACCGCTGGACCTTGCCTGTCACCGCCGGGGGAAGCGGGCTGGAGCGCCGCGAGTGGCATCCCGCCGCACAGCCCGACAGTGTTTCGTTATACGAAATCGATGCTCGGGCAGGGTTCGACAAACCGGCGCGGATCACCACCACGAACATCGTCCGGGGCATCGAAGGCCTCGCCGCTTACGCCCAGTTTTCAGGCGTACCCGCCGCACAGTTGCTCGGGGCCTTGCGTGAGCAGCTTGTTGGCGACACCTGGCAGACGATCGAGGACGCCCAGTGGCGCTACGATGCAAAGGCCAGGGCGAGCGTGCTGACGATTCGCGGCACGGGAATGGTGGACTGGGTCGACGAAGGAGCGGGGGGGAAATCGCTGATTCTTGCGGGCGGCGGCTTCAATCCGCCCTCTAAAAGAGTGCGCGCGGCGGGGCCTTTTCAGGACGCGCCCTATTACGACAAGCCGGAGTTCGTTTGCCACGCCACGACCGTTCGGCTGCCCCAATCCACCAAACCGCAACAATGGTCGTTCAACAAAAGCTTCGACACCCGCATGTTCGGCCGCAACTATTATCGGGCCTTCGAACAGAGAGACGGCGCGATACGCATGGTGCGAGGCTCGCGAACCGAAAAGCAGGAAATCGACGCCGCCTCGGCAAGCCGGGATAATGTTCGGATCGCCGCGTTCGACAATTCCATGGGACAAATCGCCTTCAATCCCTCGGGAAAGACTTCCCCGCAATCGGGTAGCCGCGTCCCAGCGACCTACGAGCTTGACTGGACCGCGGGTGATGTCCCCTGCCTTGCCCCCGCCACAAGCCGCTGATCGTCGGGGGCGGTGCAGCACGCAAGCTGAGGGGTGACGGCGCAACCGCGCGCCGCTACCGATCGGCTCATGCCCGCCACCCCCGCCTGGCCGCCCTCCAGTCTGCCGCGCCTGTTCGTGGACCAGCCGCTGCGCGAAGGCAGCGTCCTCACGCTCGACGGCGTCCCCGCGAACTACCTTGCCAATGTCCTCCGCCTCCAGCCCGGCGCCCAGGTCAAACTGTTCGACGACTGCACCGGCGAATGGCTCGCCCAGATCACCGACGCCGGCAAGAAGCGCATCACTTTTGCGGTCACCCGCAACCTTCGCGGGCGCGAACCGGTGCCCGACATCTGGCTGGTCTTTGCGGCGATCAAAAAGAACCGGATCGACATGCTG
>DASWMM010000199.1:0-2254 GCA_036399755.1 Allosphingosinicella sp. | reverse complement strand
ATCAGGCCCAGCGCCACGGTTCCCATGATCGCCATGTAAGCGGTGGCGCCGGCGCCGGCGTGGTTGGCATTGGTCATGGCATTGCCCATCAGCCACATGGTCGAGGCCTGGAGATCGCCAACGGCGGTCTCGAGGGCGCGGGCGAGCTCCGCATCCTCCCCTTCCCCGCCCTTGGCTGCCGCGATTTCCTCCGCGAGCAGGCGCAGGAAGGCCTGGATGGCGCGGCCGCCGTTCGCGCCGAGCTTGCGGCCGACGAGGTCGAGGGCCTGGATGCCGTTCGTGCCTTCGTAGATCTGGGCGATGCGGGCGTCGCGGACGAACTGCTCCATGCCCCATTCGCGGATATAGCCGTGGCCGCCGAACACCTGCTGGCCGTTCACCGCCGCCTTGAAGCCCTCGTCGGTGAGATAGCCCTTGATGACCGGCGTGAGCAGGCCGAGCAGGTCGGAGGCCGCCTCGCGCTCTTCCTCGCTCGTCGCCTTGCGGCT
Organism: Allosphingosinicella sp.; assembly: GCA_036399755.1. Classification (GTDB taxonomy): domain Bacteria; phylum Pseudomonadota; class Alphaproteobacteria; order Sphingomonadales; family Sphingomonadaceae; genus Allosphingosinicella. The sequence continues at coordinate 1,766 of DASWMM010000199.1, read as the reverse complement.
GATATCGACCTGGAGCGCCCCCCAGAGGACGAGCGCGCGCGCCGCCTCGTTGAAGCTGCGCATCTCCATCAGCATCCGCCGCACGTCCGGGTGGATGAGGATCGGATCCGCCTTGGCGTCGGCCTCGCGAAGGTCCGGCACGAGGGCGCGGCCCTGCCGGCGGTCCTTCGCATAGGCGACGGCATTCTGGTAGGCGACCTCGCCCTGGGCGAGGCCCTGCAAGCCCACGCCGAGACGCGCGGCGTTCATCATGATGAACATCGCCGCCAGCCCCTTCTCCGGCTCCCCAACGAGGTAGCCGGTGGCGCCGTCATAGTTGAGGAGGCAGGTGGAATTGCCGTGGATGCCCATCTTCTCCTCGATGGACCCGCAGACGACGCCGTTGCGCTCGCCGATCGTTCCGTCCTCGTTCACGAGGAACTTGGGCACGATGAAGAGGGAGATGCCCTTCACGTTGTCGGGCGCGCCGGCGATCTTGGCGAGGACGAGGTGGATGATGTTCTCGGAGAGGTCGTGCTCGCCCGAGGAGATGAAGATCTTGGTGCCCGTGATGGCGTAGCTGCCGTCGGCCTGCGGCTCGGCTTTCGTCCGCAGGAGCCCGAGGTCGGTGCCGCAATGCGGCTCGGTGAGGTTCATGGTGCCCGTCCAGCGGCCGGAGACCATGTTGGGGATGTAGGTCCGCTTCTGCTCCTCCGAACCCTTGACCAGGATCGACGCGATCGCGCCCTGGGTGAGGCCGTGATACATCTCGAACGCCTGGTTGGCCGAGAGCAGATATTCGGCGATGGCGGTGCCGACCACCTGCGGCAGGCCTTGGCCGCCGAACTCCTCGGGTGCCGAAAGCGTCGTCCAGCCGCCTTCGACGAACTGGTCCCAGGCTTGCTTGAAGCCGGGCGGCGTCGAGACGGACCCGTCGTCGTGGCGGGTGCAGCCATGCTCGTCGCCGATGCGGTTCAACGGCGCCAGCACCTCGGAGGCGAAGCGGCCGCCTTCGTTGAGGATCGCCTCCACCATGTCGGCGCCGGCATTTTCGAAGCCCGGCAGGTTCGAATAACGCTCCAGCCCGAGAACCTCGTCGAGCACGTAGCGCGTGTCGCGAACGGGGGCGGTGTAGGTCGGCATTCAAATACTCCTGGAGCTATTCGGCGGCCTGAGCCGGCACGGGATGGGCATCGGCTTCCTGGACCATGGCGATGAACCGTTCGAGCTCATCGATCGTGGCATCGATGTCGAGCTTCTGTTTCTTGAGCAGGTCCACCCGGTCGCGGCATTTGTCGAGCGTGACGCGGCGCTGCGCATGGCGGCCATCGTCGCGGTCGTAAAGGTCGATCATCTCGCCGATATCGGCCAGGCTGAAGCCGACCCTCTTGCCGCGCAGGATCCAGGCCAAGCGGGCTCGGTCGCGCCAGCTGTAGATCCGCGCCAGGCCCTGGCGGCGGGGCGTGATCAGCCCTTCGTCCTCGTAGAAGCGAAGCGCCCGCGGGGTGACCGCGAACTCCTCGCACAGATCGGTGATCGACCAGGTGCGCGCGGTGCGCGGCGGGGCGTCGAAATCGGAATGGAGCGCCTGCGGCATCGCCGCCGGTTAGTTTACGTTCACGTCAACGTCAAGGGACGCTCGACCGCGGCGAAGGCCGGACCAGGTAATTGGGGACAGCTACCGAATTCCGACTCGCCACGGCCGCTCGGCGTCGTCGCGAATTCGGTAGCTGTCCCCAATTATTAATCGCGTCCCCAATTATTAATCGCAGAGCGGGTCGCCGGCG
>DASWMM010000198.1:0-2587 GCA_036399755.1 Allosphingosinicella sp. | reverse complement strand
CGGTGTTTGAAATCATGAGCTGCCGCGAGTGCGGGGAGCCGTATCTTGCCTGCGAAGAACGCGACGGGATGCTCCAGCCGCGCATCACTCCGCCAACCTTCGATGAATTCGCAGCCCTGCGGGAGCGCGAAACCCACGGTGAGGACGATGGCGAGGACGGCGATCAAACGGCAAGCGACCACGAACTCGATCCCGTTCACCGGGCGCTTGCCACCCGAACGCTCCCCCACGGAGGGGTCCCGACCCACGTTCACCTGCCAAGCGGAAGAGTGCACGCCCGGGCGGAAGACGGCACCGTGCGGTTGCTCGCGCACGATCCGGATCAGTGTGGGGCGTGCCAGGCTTCCCGCGGCGCAAGCGGGCCGCCGCTCCGGCCTTTCCGCTACGGCGCGCCCTTTCTGATCGGCAATGCCGCGCCCGTCCTGCTCGACGGCGTGCCGAACCGGCCCAACCCTGCATCGGCCTACCGGCCGCCGGCCGAGGGAAGGCAACTGCTTTCGTTCACCGATAGCCGCCAGGGCACGGCCCGCTTCGCCGCGAACCTGCAGTCCAACGCGGAGCGCGGCTTTGTGCGGGGCTTTCTCTACCATGCGGTTCAGGGCAGCATGACCGCCGCCGGCGAGGGTGACCCGGACGTGGTGAAACTCCGGGCGGAAGTGGCAGCGCTGGAACCGCTGATCGCCGCTTCGCCGCAGATCGCCGAAATGATCGCCGGGAAGAAGGCGGATCTGGCGACGAAGCTCCAGCCGTCGCTTGGGGGCATCACATGGAGCGCGGCGCGCGACCGCTTGGCTGCATCCCCGGAAGTCGGCCACTGGATGACGAAGGTCTGGGGCTCACGCGACGAACGGTACCGGGCAGATCCGAACGCTTTCGCCGAATTCCTGCTGCTGCGGGAGTTCGCAAGGCGTCCCCGGCGCGGCAATACGGCCGAGACAATGGGTCTCGTGCGGCTCCGCTTCGACGCGATCGACAGAGCTTCCGCGATTCCGGAGCCGCTTCGGGCCGCCGGGAAGACGGCAGCGGACTGGCAGCAGCTTCTTTACACCATGGTCGACACCGTTGTGCGCGGGAACTTCGCCATTCGCGCGGCTTGGGGCGACATTCACTGGCTGCACACGCGCAAGCCCCTGGCGACGCTGTTGCCGCCGGGGGAAGCTCCGCAGGCCGCGCGCGAACTCGCCTGGCCGATGGCGCGGCCTCCCAAGGGGCTCCCTTCGAACCTGATCCTTATTCTTGAAAAAGCCCTCGGGCTCGATCGCAGTGAAGCCTGGGACCGCGCCCTCCTGAATGAAGTCTTCGACGCGGCGTGGCGGCAGCTTCTGCCGCTTTTCAGCACGCCGGGCGCCCCCGGCTACGCTCTCGATTTCACAAAGGCACGGCTTGCGCCGGTGGTTGAAGCCTGGCGCTGTCCCGTCACCCGCAAGGTGCTGGCTGCGACCGCCTTGGGCCTGACCCCCTACGGTCACCGCGACGGCCTTGTGACGGCCAGTCTTGCGCCGCAGCCCCTCACCTTCCCGCCCTTGCCTTTCACCTTCCCCCGCAGCCGGGAGCTGGAGCCCTTGCGCCATTGGCTTGCCGATGATGCGCAAATCGCGGCGCTGCGGGAACTCGGCATTTGGGCCAACCTGCACGATCGGGTGGCCTTGCTCTCGCCCTACCTCCGCGCTGCCGAACATTCGGCGCAGCAGCCTCCGGCAAGGCTTCGCCGATTCGAGAGCGAGTTCAAACGCGGCGAGATCAACATCCTGAACTGCTCGACCACCATGGAAATGGGCGTGGACATCGGCTCCGTTTCCGCGGTGATGATGACCAACGTGCCGCCCGCACTTGCCAACTACCGCCAGCGCGTCGGCCGCGCGGGGCGGCGGCGGCAGGGCTTCGCCGCCTCGCTGACCTACACCCGCGACACGCCGCTCGACCGGGAGGCATTTCGCGCACCCGATCAGTATCTGTCGCGGCTGACCCGCGCCCCGCGCGTCAAGCTCGACAGCCGCCGGATCGTTCAACGGCACGTGAACGCCTTGCTGCTGGCGCGCTGGTTTGCCGGAGAAGGTGGCGAAGCGATGAAAACGCGCGCGGGCCAGTTCTTCGGCTGCCCCGCGGAGGTCGGCGCCGGCCGGATCGCGGATGCGCCGATCGCCACGTGCCTTTCCTGGCTCGCGGCGACCACCACCGTGGCAGCGCTTTCGGGCGAAGTATCCGAACTCACCCGGGGAACGGTGCTGGAGGGCGACCAAACGCTGTTCGATCACGCCGCCCACGCGCTGGTCCAGGCCCGCGACGGCTTTGCAGGGGAATGGGAAGCGCTGCAGGCGCAGGCCGGGTCCGCACCGGCGGAGGCCAAAGGCGCGCTCGCCTACCAGCTTAAGCGCGTTGCGGAGGAAAACCTGCTCAAGGAGCTTAGTGTCCGCGGCGTGCTCCCCGGCCACGGTTTTCCGACCAACGTCGTACCCTTCGTTAACAGCGACAAACCTGCAAGCGACGAGCGCGATGAAGGCGACGATTCCAGCCGGCGGCGCAGGAGTTTCCCCACCCGCAATTTGGACATCGCCATCCGGGATTACGCACCGGGCGCCGAGGTGGT
>DASWMM010000197.1:0-7771 GCA_036399755.1 Allosphingosinicella sp. | reverse complement strand
CGGCGGCAATCGTGGCCGGCGCGACGAGCGCGGCGGCCGTGGCGGCAACCGCGACGACGACGGCGGCGAAGAGCTGATCGAGAAGCTGGTCCACATCAACCGCGTCTCCAAGACGGTGAAGGGCGGCAAGCGCTTCGGCTTTGCGGCTCTGGTCGTGGTCGGCGACGGCAAGGGCCGCGCGGGCTTCGGCAAGGGCAAGGCACGCGAAGTGCCCGAGGCCATCACCAAGGCGACCGCGGCGGCCAAAAAGGCCATGATCCGGGTTCCGCTGAAGGAAGGCCGCACGCTTCACCATGACGGCAACGGCCATTTCGGCGCCGGCCTGGTGACGTTGCGGACCGCGCCTGCCGGTACCGGCATCATCGCCGGCGGCCCGATGCGCGCCGTGTTCGAAAGCCTTGGCGTTGCCGACGTGGTGACCAAGTCGGTCGGCACGTCCAACCCCTACAACATGATCCGGGCGACTTTCGAGGCGCTCACCGATCAGACCAGCCCCAAGTCGGTGGCGCAGCGTCGCGGCAAGAAGATTGCGGACCTGCTCGGCCGCGGCGGCTCGCAGACTGCCGAGGCCGACGCCCTGGCAGTGACGGAGTAAGCACATGGCGACCATCAAGATCACCCAGACGGGTTCGCCGATCCGGCGCACCTCCAGCCAGCGTCAGACGCTGGTCGGCCTTGGCCTCAACAAGATGCACAAGACGGTTGAGCTGACGGACACCCCAGAGGTCCGCGGCATGATCCGCCGGGTGCACCACATGGTGTCGGTCGAGGGTTAATCTCTTCTAGCCCCTCCCCTTCAGGGGAGGGGTTGGGGAGGGGCAGTGCGGATGATCGAGGCGGTGCATATCCGCTCCCGTCTTCCGCTCCCCAAACCCCTCCCCTGAAGGGGAGGGGCTTACATCGTCCAGCGCGACAAAAGCGAAAGCGAGTGCAATGACCATCAAACTCAACGATCTTCGTGACAATCAGGGCGCCCGCAAGTCGCGCGTCCGCGTCGGCCGCGGCATCGGTTCCGGCCTCGGCAAGACCGCCGGGCGCGGCCAGAAGGGCCAGACCAGCCGTTCGGGCGTGTCGATCTTCGGCTTCGAAGGCGGCCAGATGCCGCTCCACATGCGGTTGCCCAAGCGCGGCTTCAACAACATCTTCGCCAAGGATTATGCCGAGGTGAACCTGGGCGCGATCCAGAAGCTGATCGACAACGGCAAGCTTTCCGCCGACGGCACGATCGACCACGGAGCGCTCAAGGCCGCCGGCCTCGCTCGCGGCGGCAAGGACGGCGTCCGCCTGCTCGGCAAGGGCACCTTCTCCGCCAAGCTCGCCTTTCGCGTCTCGGGTGCGTCCAAGGGCGCCCGCGAGGCCGTGGAAGCCGCCGGCGGTTCGGTTGACGTCATCGAGGTGGTTTCGGCCGCCGACAAGGCGAAGGCCAAGAAGAACAGCATCAAGAAGCGTAAGGACGCCTGAGCGGATCGCCGGGGCTTCGAGTTCCGGCGCATTCCAGGCCGCCGCGGCGGTGAAGGGCTGACACGCCCGCACCAGTCACTATATCAGGCGGCGGGGGCTTACATCTTCCGCCGCCTTTTTAGTCTTTATCCGGGACAGATACGCACATGGCATCCGCAGCCGACCAGATGGCAGCCAACCTCTCCATGGCGAGCTTCGCCAAGGCGACCGATCTCAAAAAGAGGCTGTGGTTCACCCTCGGCGCGCTGATCGTCTTCCGGCTGCTGAGCTTCGTGCCGCTGCCCGGCCTCGATCCGGGCGCGCTCGGCGCGTTGTTCGACACGACCCGCGGCACCGTGCTCGATTTCTTCAACACCTTTTCGGGCGGCAGCCTTGAGCGGATGAGCCTCATCGCGCTCGGCGTAATGCCCTACATCACCTCGTCCATCGTGGTGCAGCTCGCCTCCTCCATGTCGCCGTCGCTCGCGGCGCTGAAGAAGGAAGGTGAAACCGGCCGCAAGAAGATCAACCAATACACCCGCTACGGCGCCGTCCTGCTCTGTCTCATCCAGGGCTATTTCATCGCCGTCGGCCTCGAAGGCTGGGGCGCGAATTCGGGCGGTTCCGCCGTCGTCAATCCCGGCCTGATGTTCCGGATCAGCGCAGTGGTCAGCCTGACCGGCGGCACGCTGTTCCTGATGTGGCTTGGCGAGCAGATCACCAGCCGCGGCATCGGCAACGGCGTGTCTCTCATCATCATGGCCGGCATCGTCGCCCAGCTTCCCACCGCCCTTGCCCAGGTGTTCGAAGGCGGCCGCACCGGCAGCATGCAGCTGACCACCATCCTGATGGTGGTTGCCCTGGTGATCGCGATCACGCTCGGCATCTGCTTCATGGAGCGGGCCCAGCGCCGCGTGCTCATCCAATATCCCAAGCGCCAGACCGCCCGCGGCCAGATGCAGGCGGAGCGTTCGCACCTTCCCTTGAAGATCAACACCGCGGGCGTGATCCCGCCGATCTTCGCCTCGTCGCTGCTGCTGATGCCGCTGACCATCGCCCAGTTTGCGGGCAACCGCACGGAAGGCGACAGCAATTGGGGCGACATGCTGATCACGGTCACCGCCGCGCTCCAGCACGGCCAGCCGCTCTACATGTTCCTCTACGCCGCCGGCATCATCTTCTTCTGTTTCTTCTACACCGCGGTTGTCTTCAACCCGGAGGAGACGGCGGAGAATCTGAAGCGCTATGGCGGCTTCATCCCCGGCATCCGCCCGGGCAAGCGCACCGAGGAATATCTCGATTACGTGCTGACCCGGATCACGGTGATCGGCGCCGCCTACCTGACGATCATCTGCCTGGTGCCCGAGTTCCTGATGGCCCGCGCGGGGGTGCCCTTCTACCTGGGCGGCACGTCGCTGCTGATCGTGGTCAACGTGACGATGGATACGGTGACCCAGATCCAGAGCCATCTCATCGCCCACCAATATGGCGATCTGATCAAGAAGGCGAAGCTGAAGGGCGGACGCGCCCGTTAAAGAGGCGCGCCGCGGCAAGGGAGAGCAAGCAAGCCATGAACATCATCCTGCTTGGCCCTCCGGGCGCCGGAAAAGGAACCCAGGCCGAGCGGCTGATGGCCCAGCGCGGTCTGGTCCAGCTCTCGACCGGCGACATGCTGCGCTACGCCATGAAGATCGGCAGCCCCACCGGCCTGCAGGCAAAATCGATCATGGAAGCGGGCGATCTCGTTCCCGACGACCTGGTCAACGCCCTGATCCGCGACCGGCTCGACTATCCCGACGGCCACTATCCGCCCGGCTTCATCTTCGACGGCTATCCCCGCACCGACGCTCAGGCCCGCTCGCTCGACGCGATCCTAGCGGAGAAGGGCATGAAGCTCGATCACGTCATCGAGCTGCAGGTCGACGAGGACGCGCTGGTCGATCGCATCACCGGCCGCTTCAGCTGCGCAAGCTGCGGCGCAAGCTACCATGACCGCTACAAGCTGCCGCTGATCGGCGGGCGCTGCGATCAATGCGGCTCCGACGCCTTCAAGCGCCGCCCCGACGACAATGAAGCCACCGTCCGCAACCGCATGGCCGAATACCGCGCCAAGACCGCGCCGATCCTTCCTTATTACGAGGAGCGGGGGTTGGTGCGCCGGGTGGATGGCATGGCGCCGATCGCGGAGGTCGAGGCGGCGATCGAGGCGATCCTGGGGGGCTGAGCACCGGCTGACCTTAAGCCCTCTTCCATGAGGGAGAGGGTTGGGCGAGGGTGCTCGGCGGTGGCGAACACCAATCAGACGCTGAAGCTCGGCAGTGCGGGTTCACCCAGCCCCGTTCGTCTTGAGCGAAGTCGAGAGATGCTGCACGTGCGTTTGGGGCGCGTTTCTCGACTTCGCTCGAAACGAACGGTTTGTGATAGGCACGGTGTCCCCTTAAGGGGGCGTCGGGCTCAGCCCCGTTTCGCGCGCAACGCTTCATCCAGCGCCTGCGGGAAGCGCGAGCGATCCGTCTTGAGAACTGCGCCGGGCCGCCCACACCGTCGCCCATGCCAGCACGCAGGTTGAACCGCGCAAGTGGATTGCGATCACGCGCTGAAGCGCGACAGTACGGGCTCATCCCACTCCGTGGTTGGCTTGCACGAATTCTCTGGCCGACCACCAGTGAGCGTTTAGCCCCGCTTCGCGCGCACCAGCGCCTCATCCAGCGCCTGCAGGAAGCGAGACCGATCCGCCTTCGAGAACGGCGCCGGTCCGCCCACGCCTTCGCCCATGCCGGCGCGCAGGTCTGCCATGATCGCGCGGGTGGCGACTGCAGAGCCGATCGAGGCGTCGGTGAAGGGCTTGCCGGTCGGGGAAATCACCGCCGCCGCGCCGGCTTTCAGGCAGCGGTCGGCGAGGAGGATGTCGGTGGTGATCACCACCGCGTCCGCGCCCGTGGCGCCCGCGATCCAGTCGTCGGCGGCGTCGAAGCCCGCGCCCACCGTGATACGCTCGATCAGCGAGTGGGGCGGAACGCGCAGGTGCTGGTTGGTTACCAAAGTCACCTTCACCTCGTGGCGGAAGGCGACCTTGTAGATCTCCTCCTTCACCGGGCAGGCGTCGGCGTCGACCAGGATGCGCGGTGCAACCATGGCCGCGCTCAGCCCTTGGGCCGGCCCTTGGCCTTCCACGGCGTCGGCATCGCCTTGTGGCGCGGGCCGCCGGCATTGTCACCGCCGCTGCTACGGGGGCCGCCGGGACCGGGGCGCGGTCCCCCGGAACCTGTGCGCGGACCCGATGGCGGGCCCTCGCGGCGGTTCTGGCGGGCGGTGTCGCGCGGCTTGCCTTCCACCGCCTCGATGCGGACGCTGCCTTCGCCGTCGTCGTCGGTGGAGGTGCGCTTCACCGCCTGGGCGAAGCGGGTGGCGGCGGCGCGCGGGATTTCGAACATCGTCTCGTTGGCGGCAATGCGGATCGCGCCGATGTCGTTGCGGGTGATGTGGCCACGTCGGCAGAGCAAGGGCAGCAGCCAGCGCGGATCGGCATTGTGCTGGCGCCCGATGTTCATCCTGAACCAGATCGTGTCCTCGAAGCCCTGGCGCGGGCCCTGCGGCCGCTCCTGGCCGCCGTCGGAGGAATTGCCGTCGACCATTTCCTCGGGCGCCGGCATGCGGGCGCGGTGGACGCGGACGAGCGCCGCGGCGATCTCCTCGGGCGTCTTCTGCTCGAGCAGGCGCTGGGCGAGCTCGCGGTCGTCCTCGTCCATCTCCACCGGCTCCAGCAAGGCGGCGAGCAGGCGATCGTGGTCGCTTTTGCGGATGTCCTCGGGCGTCGGCGGCTTCATCCACTCGGCTTCGATGCGGGCGCCGCGAAGCACCATCTCAACGCGCTTGCGGCGCGGGTAGGGGACGAGCAGGATCGCCGGGCCCTTCTTGCCGGCGCGGCCGGTGCGGCCGGAGCGGTGCTGAAGGGTTTCGGCATCGCGCGGCAGCTCGACGTGGATGACGAGGGTGAGGTTGGGCAGATCGATGCCGCGCGCGGCGACGTCGGTGGCGACCAGCACCCGGGCGCGGCCGTCGCGCAGCGCCTGGAGCGCCTGGTTGCGCTCGTTCTGGCTATGCTCGCCGGACAGGGCGACGGCGCTGAAGCCGCGCTCGGTGAGGCTGGAGTGGAGGCGCCGCACGTTCTCGCGGGTGGCGCAGAAAGCGAGGGCGCTTTCCGCCTCGTGGAGGCGAAGCAGGTTCACCACCGCATTTTCGATGTCGTTTGGGGCAACCGTGACCGCCTGGTAGGCGATGTCGCCATGGCCGCGGTTTTCGCCAACGGTGGAGATGCGCAAGGCGTCCTTCTGGTAGCGCTTGGCGAGCGCCACAATCGGCTTCGGCATCGTCGCCGAGAAGAGAAGCGTTCGGCGGCCTTCCGGAGTCGCGTCGAGGATTTCTTCCAGGTCCTCGCGGAAGCCCATGTCGAGCATCTCGTCGGCCTCGTCGAGTACGGCGACGCGGAGCGCGCTGAGATCGAGCGCGCCGCGTTCGAGGTGGTCGCGGAGCCGGCCGGGCGTGCCGACGACGATGTGGGCGCCCTGGCTCAGTGCGCGGCGCTCCTTGGAGGCGTCCATGCCGCCGACGCAGGTGGCGATGCGGCCGCCGGCTTTCTCGTACAGCCAGATCAGCTCGCGGCTGACCTGAAGCGCGAGTTCGCGCGTCGGCGCGATGACGAGGGCGAGCGGTTCGCGGATGAAGGGCAGCACGCCGGTCGGCTCAAGCATCTGCGGCGCCATGGCGAGACCGAAGGCGACGGTCTTGCCGGAACCGGTCTGCGCTGAGACGACGAGATCGCGCCCCTCGGCTTCGGGCTCGAGCACGGCGGCCTGCACGGGAGTGGGGGCGGCATAGCCGCGCGCGGAGAGCGCTTCGGAAAGAAGCGGAGGCAATTGTGAAAAAGGCATGGCTGCCACATGGGGGCGAAACACGGCGAGAGCAAGGCGCGACGCAATGCGTGCCCCGCTCAGCCGCGCACCTTGTCCCAGTCGAGGCCGAAGCGAAGGAGGTATTTGCGCAGGCGGTCGGCGTCGTTGGAGGTGGCGCGGCGGGTGCGGGACGCGCTGAACAGCAGGCGGCCGGCTTCGGAGAGGGAGCGGCTTCTGCGGCAGATGCGCAGGGTCTCGGCGAGCTGGACCCGGTCGAAGGGGTCGATTTCGGCGAGTTTTTCCTCGCCAAGCAAGGGGGCCAGGCCGTCGGGCTCGGTGCCCGCGGCGCCGGACCAGAGGCGGCGGAGGCGCGCGGCTTCGGTGTCCACGGTGGCGGTGTCGATCCGGCCGGCGGGGGCGAAGGTCGCCATTCGGGTGACGCTTGCGGCGAGGTCGCGGAAATTGCCGCTCCACAGGGCGTCGGGGGCGGTGGCGAAATCGAGCCAGGCGGCGCGGGCTTCCTTGTTGAAACTCACCCGGCTGCCCTCGCGCTCGGCGAAGCGGTCGAGCTCGTAATCGAGGTTCGGCTCGATGTCTTCGATGCGGTCGCGCAGCGCGGGGAGGGTGAAGGTCCACAGGTTGAGGCGGGCGTAGAGATCGTCGCGGAAGATGCCCGCGGCGACCGCGGCGCCGAGATCGCGATTGGTGCCGGCGATGAGCTGGAAATCGGACGAGGATTCCTTGTCCGCGCCGACGGGCAGGAAGCGTTTTTCCTCGACCGCGCGCAGGATCATGGCCTGTTCGTCGAGGCCGAGTTCGCCGATCTCGTCAAGGAAGAGGAGGCCCTTGTCGGCGGTGCGGAGCAGGCCCGGGCGATCGGCGGCGGCGCCGGTGAAGGCGCCCTTCCTGTGGCCGAACAGAGCGGACATCGCGCTGTCGCCTTTCAGGGTCGCGCAGTTCACTTCCACGAAGCCGCCCGAGACCTGGTGCTTGAGGCGCTTCAGTTCAAAAATGCGGCGGGCGAGCTGGGACTTGCCGGCGCCGGTCGGGCCCATCAGCAGAACGGGGGAGCGGGAGCGGATCGCGACTTGCTCGATCTCGTCGACCATGCGGTTGAAGGCGGGGTTGCGGGTCTCGATGCCGGATTTGAGAAAGGAGGAGCCTTCCGCGGCGGCGGCCTGGAAGCGGGTGGCGATGCTGTCGTAGCGGGAGAGATCGAGGTCGATCACGCTCCAGCCGCCGGCGACGCCCTGCTTGTCGCGGAGGCGGGGCGGGTGGCTTTGCAGCAGCCGGGCGGGCAGAAAACGCGCCTCGGTGAGCAGGAAGAGGCAGATCTGGGCGACATGGGTTCCGGTCGTGATGTGGACGAGATAATCCTCGGCCTCGGGATCGAATTCATAGGCCCGGGCGAAATCGAGAAGCTTGCCGTACACCTCCTC
>DASWMM010000196.1:0-8149 GCA_036399755.1 Allosphingosinicella sp. | reverse complement strand
AAGCCGCGGCTGGTGCCCGACGTGTCGCAAAGCCGGATTGAAATCCGCTACTCCTTCACCGGCGCCGAACTCCTCCTGTTCGGCGCAATCCTCTACCCCGGCGGACGGGCGCCTTCGAAGAACGCCGAGATCGCCGTGGTGGTGAAGGGACCGGTGCAGCCTTTGGTGGTCCGCGAGAAGCAGAAGGTTGCCGGCATCTGGATGAATGTCGAAAGCAGCCGCTTCCGCTCCGCGCCGTCCTTTTACGCCGTTGCTTCGTCCAAGCCGCTGTCGAACCTAGTCGATGAGCGCACCGCCGCGATTTACGAGCTTGGCCTTCAGAACCTGCAGCTTTCCCCCGGAAGCGGTGCCTCGCCGGAGGTGCAGCGGCGCTTCGAGGCCGGCTTCATCGAGCTGATGCAGCGCCGGCAGCTTTATTTCGAGGATCCGGACGGTGTCCAGATTACCGAAGGCGTGCTGTACCGCGGGCGGGTCACCATCCCCGCGCAGGTGCCGGTTGGCGATTATACCGCCGAGACCTTCCTGATCCAGGACGGCCGGGTGATCGCGGGCGCGGTGCGCGACATCCACATCGACAAGTTCGGATTCGAGCGCTTCATCGCCGACGCGGCGGAACGCTGGGCTCTCGCCTACGGGCTGATCGCCGTGGTGCTGTCACTGCTGCTCGGCTGGGGTGCCAGCGCCTTGTTCCGGCGGGGCTGACCGCCCGCCGGTCTCCCCGGCCCGACGCGACAAAGCGCCCGAAAAGCAAATATTTACCCTCTGCGAGTATCAAGCAGTCTGGAATCAGACGGAGCTCCCCTGCCGCCATGACGGACATGATGCAGTTCAACACCTTTCCCGCGGCCGACGAGCCCGAGGAAATCGCCCCCACCATTCGCCCGATCCTTCGGGAGGCCGTGCGGCAGGGGCCGATCGGGCGGGTAATCGAGATCGCCGGCGGAAGCGCCAAGCTGGAGCTCGAATCGAGCCGCCTCGGCCAGCTCGCCAAGAATGACGACCCCTCGATCGCCCTGTCCGGCCAGGTCGGCGGCCATGTGAAGATCGAAGTCGGCAAGCGCTGGCTGCTCGCCAACGTCCGCGGCCTCAAGATGCACGAAGGCGAAGCTGGGACCGTGCTCGCCGACATCGACTTCCTCGGCGAGGGTGAGGAACAGCCCCAAACCGGCCGGCTCGTCAATTTCCGCCGCGGCATCACCGGCTACCCGACGCCCAGCGCCCGCGTGTTTCCCGTCTCGGGCGAGGACATGAAGCAGATGTTCGCCGCCGATGAGCGCGCGCATATCGAAATCGGCACGGTCTACCCGACCACCGACGTGCGCGGCGCGCTCTACATCGATGCGCTGCTCGGCAAGCACTTCGCCCTCCTGGGCTCGACCGGCACCGGCAAGTCGACATCGGCCGCTCTGATCATGCACCGGATCTGCGACATGGCGCCCGAAGGCCATATCGTGATGATCGATCCGCACGGCGAATATTCGGCGGCTTTCAAGGGCTATGGCGAACTGTTCAACGTCGACAATTTGGCGATGCCCTATTGGCTGATGAACTTCGAGGAACATTGCGAGGTGTTCATCACCTCGTCCGGCTCCGAGCGTCAGCGCGACATGGACATTCTTGCGAAGTGTCTTCTCCAGGCCCGCGCCAAGAACCGCGTCGCCGAGGGGCTCAACAAGCTGACCGTCGATTCGCCGATCCCCTACACACTGTCGGATCTGACCAGCGCCATTACCACCGACATGGGCCTGCTCAACAAGGCCACCGACACCGCGCCTTATATGCGCCTCAAGGGCAAGATCGACGAACTCAAGTCCGATCCGCGCTACCAGTTCATGTTCTCGGGCATGCTGATCGCCGATTCGATGGCGACCTTCGTGTCCAAGATCTTCCGCCTCCCCGCCAAGGGCAAGCCGATCTCCATCGTCGATGTGTCAGGCGTTCCGTCCGACATCGTCTCGGTGGTGGTCGCCGTACTGTCGCGGCTGGTGTTCGATTACGCCATATGGTCGCGCAACGAAGTGCCGCGCCCGGTGCTGCTCGTCTGCGAGGAAGCGCACCGCTACATTCCGTCCGATAAGACCGGTAACGGCCAGGCCGTGCGCAAGATCCTGGAGCGGATCGCCAAGGAAGGCCGCAAATACGGCGTTTCCCTGGGTCTCATCACTCAGCGTCCGTCCGATCTGGCGGAGGGCGTGCTTTCCCAGTGCGGCACGATCATCGCCATGCGCCTCAATAACGAGCGGGATCAGGCCTTTGTAAAATCGGCGATGCCGGAAGGCGCGCGCGGCTTCCTGGACGTCATTCCCGCGCTTCGAAACCGCGAATGTATCGTCTGCGGCGAGGGCGTGTCGATCCCGATCCGCGTCTCCTTCGACGACCTCGAACGCGACCGCCGCCCAGCCTCGTCCGACCCGCTCTTCTCCGAGCTGTGGCGGCAGAATGGCGACGAAGAAGCGACAGTCGCCCGGGTCGTCAAACGCTGGCGCAGCCAGGGGCGGTAGGCCACAAGCGCCCCGAAGTGGTACTTCGGGGCGGTTCGATTCAAGGCGTGCTTCCGGAGCCGCGGGACCGGCTCTCACTTCTGATGGTATCAATCATATCCCTACGCCACCACCAGAGCAGCACGGCCACGGCATAGAAGATGACGCCTCCCCCGATACATAAGGTCTCCACGGCATCTGCAACCGCCGCCGCACCCTTCCCTTCTGGGGTTTCAAGACTTGTGTCCTTGAACAGATCAATGCCGAAAGTCAGGAGCGCCGAGCCGATCGCCGCGAAGGCCGTGACACCTATGTTCGCCAAGCCGATTTGTTTAAGCTCACTCTCGCTGACGATTAAGCAACGCATCGTCCGCTCAGAGTATATTGGCCGCACCGTGCCCCCAGGGGGGCTGTTGATAACCGGATTCTGTTGATTTTGTGGAAGGTTACTCATCGGAACCAGCTAACTCTTCCTGCCCGGCTCCTTCGGGGCGAATACCCATCATTGTAGCGGAGAACAGCTTGATTTGCCCGCAGTTATGACAGATGAATGAAATAGCGGGAGTGCGGACAGCTGCTTGATATGGGAGCAGGGGTGCGTCTGAGTTAAGTGCCTGCACGTAATCGTTGAGAAACCATTCGGTGCTCCCGCATACGTCACAGAGGAGGTCTTTCCCGGTTGCTCGCTCTAGCTCTTGAAAGCGATCGGCGAGAATTTTTCTCTCATCCGGCGTGAGGACTCCATCTTGTGCAGGCATTCCGAACTCCGACAAACCATGGCCTGAATGACATGGCTTGCGGGGATTGTGGAGTCCGAATCACTAAGCTGGAGGCAAACGCGACGCGGTCAGACGCTTGGCTTCTTCGCCCCAGCCGCCTCGGCCATACGCGTTGCGCCGCCGACCGGCACCGAGAGCAGGCCCCTGAGCTTCGCCCGGAACGCCGCCAGATCCCCGCCCGCGAGCTGGGATCGCATCACGAACTTCACGGAAGACGGGTCGATCGCCACGCCGTCCTTGTAAAGCTCGTAATGAAGGTGCGGGCCGGTGGAGAGGCCGGTTGAGCCGACATAGCCGATCACCTGGCCCTGCCGGACGACGCTGCCCGGCTGCGCCGCGATTCGGCTCATGTGCGAGTAACTGGTCATCAGACCGCCGGCATGAGAGAGCCTGACCTGCTGGCCGTAGCCGCCCGCCCAGCCCGCCCGAACCACGCGGCCGTCGGTGGCGGCAAGGATCGGCGTGCCATAGCCGGCGCGGAAATCCATGCCGCGGTGCATGCGCGAATAGCCTAGGATCGGGTGGCGGCGCATGCCGAAATTGGACGACACCGCACCCGGCACCGGGCGGGCAAGCGTGCCGCTCTGCCGGCCGACGCCCGAGGCTTCGAACCACTGGGTGCGGCTGCCGTCGCTCCATTGCAGGAGCTGGAGATCCTTGCCGCCCGAACGGTCGAGGCCGGCGTAGAGGAGTTGGCCGTTTTGCGTTTCCCCGGTGGCGGCGCGGCGGTGCTCTACGATGATGTCGAAGCGGTCGTTGGCGCTGAGGCCGCCGATTTCGGTCTGGCCGGCGACCGCGCGGATGAAGCCTTCCACCGCCTTGGCCGGCACTCCGGCGGCGCGGGCGGAACGGTAGAGGCTCTCGCCGACCATGCCCTGGATGCGCAGCGGCGTTTCATCGACGAATATCGGCGTCTTGGCGAGCGTGAAGCCGCCGCCGTCGCGGGCGATTGCAAGCTTGAGATCCAAGCGGGCGCGAAAGGCGAGGCTTTCCAGCGGCCGGGCGACATTGCGGTTTGGGCGCCGGCCGAGCGTCACGTCCATCGCCGTTCCCGGTTTCAGGTCCCCAAGCGGCACCACCGCGGCGACTAACCTGGCGACCGACGCCGCTTCCGCACCGGCGACGCCAGCACGCTCCAGCGCGCGGGCGAAGCCGTCGCCCTGGCCAAGGGTGGCGACGAGATCCACGGTTGGGCGCTCCGGCGTGTCGAGCAGCGGCTGCACCGCATCGGTGGAGGCCATGCGCTTGCCGGTGTCGGCACCCAAAGCGAGCGGCGCGATGGCAACCGCGCGGGCTTCTTCCCAATGCGCTTCGGACATCGGCGCCGCCGCGGCGCCCGGAATGGGGTGGAAGCCGGGAGCGGTCCACCAGGCGGCGTAGCAAAGCACGCCGCAGGTCGCGAGGCCGCGAAGCCATTGGCGCGAGCCGATGCGGGCGCCGAGATCGACCACCAGGTCGAAGTCGCGCGGGCGCGGGGCCGGCGCGGTCCTGCTGCCGAAGCCGCGGGAAATCGCCGGACGTGCCAGCGCCCCGTCCAGGCTCAAGGCAGCCGTGCCTCCGCCGCCGGCGGCGCCGCCGAAACTGTTGAATTGATACAAGCGGATCAGCCCCCGCGCTTTGTGCCTTCATGCCCCAGCGCGAGAAGCCGGATTTGAACCCGGCCCCGCTCTCGCGTCAGACAAAGGGACTGTGGCGAAACAGGGTTAAAGTATAGTGAAAAACGCATTTTGCACCGGCAGGGCGTTCGACATTTGCGTTCGTTGCAGCCTGTGCGCGGGATCTTTCCCGCGCTAAGGGTGCCCGATGCACCGTTTCGCGCCTTTCCTGCTCTTCGCCGCATTCGCAGCGCCACTCGGTGGCTGCGCCGCCAGCCTTGCCGCAAGCGCGGTGACCGCCGCGGTTCGCGCCACGGACAAGCCCGACGCCGTGCCGACCGAAGATCCCGGCCCCTCCGCTCGAAAGGCGTGTACGGAGCGGGCGCAGCAGCACGGCGCGGTGCGAATCATCGACACCGAATATCGAAGCGCATCGCGGTTGATCGTGTGGGGCACGGCGGGAGAGGGGCCGCAGCGCCAGTCCTTTGAATGCCGCTACGAGGGCAGGATCGTCGAGTTCAAGCTGCGGGGCGTTTAAGCGAACTCGGCGCCGATCAGAACCCGCGCATCTCCCAGCACCAACGATTCGCCCGCGTCCAGCAACAGGCACTCGCCCGGCCCGGCTTCCTCGCCCCCTGCCGTCGCTCGTCCGGCAAGCGGCATCACCCAGCGCCGCTTGTTCTCCAGCACGTGCCCGTCACCGCTTGCGACATGCACAAGCGAGAAGAGCGGCCCATCGACCAGCACCCGGTCCTCCGTTTCGCTCACGCGCTCCTGGACCGCCGGCAGGGAAGGCTCGGGCCTCGCCACCGCGATCGCCTGGTCGAGGTGGAGCTCGCGCGGCCGTCCGTAATCGTAGAGCCGGAAGGTGACTCCGCCATTTTGCTGGAATTCGAGCAGCGAAACACCCGCCCCGATCGCATGCACGGTTCCCGCCGGCACATAGAAGAAGTCGCCGGGGGCGACCGGCCGCCAGTCGACCAGCGCCTCGATCGAGCCGTCGAGAGCCGCGGCCCTGAGCTCTTCTCCGGACAAACGGCGGGTCAGCCCTACGCCGACCGTGGCGCCCGGTTCCGCATCGAGGATCAGCCAGCATTCGTGCTTGCCGCCCTCCACGGCCATCGCCTTTGCCTGGGCCGCGTCCGGATGCACCTGGATCGACAGCTTTTCGCTGGTGAAGATGTACTTGGCGAGCAAAGGCAGTTCGTCTCCGCCGGTGA
Source organism: Allosphingosinicella sp. (assembly GCA_036399755.1). Taxonomy (GTDB): domain Bacteria; phylum Pseudomonadota; class Alphaproteobacteria; order Sphingomonadales; family Sphingomonadaceae; genus Allosphingosinicella. Next base: position 2,075 of record DASWMM010000196.1, on the reverse strand, counting down.
ACCAGACCTCGCCCACCCGCCGACCGTCCGTGCCCGCGAAGTTCGCCGGAAGCCGGTCCCGCCCCCAGGGCTTCTCGACCAGCACCGTTCCCAATCTTGCCGCCATGCGCGCCCTTTTCGAAATCCTGCCGGCTCGTTCGCCGCCCTGCCTGCCCATTGCAACGTTTAAACCGCCGCTTTGCACGCTCGCTGACGCAAATCATTGCGCTTCGGCGGCAAAGGTCCGATCTACCTTCGATGAGCGACTTCGCCCGGGCGCCCCTTACCGCCATCTTGGGCCCGACCAACACCGGCAAGACCCACCTCGCCGTGGAGCGGATGGCCGCGCATTCGAGCGGCATGATCGGCTTCCCGCTGCGTCTGCTGGCGCGCGAAGTGTACGACCGGGTGGTGAAGATGAAGGGGCCGAACCAGGTGGCCCTCATCACCGGCGAGGAGAAGATCCTGCCAAAGGACGCCCGCTGGTTCCTGTGCACCGCCGAATCGATGCCGATGGAGCGCGACTTCGCCTTTGTCGCGGTGGACGAAGCGCAGCTCGGCGCGGATCCGGAGCGCGGCCACGTCTTCACCGACCGGATGCTCCACGCCCGCGGCCGCGAGGAGACCATGATCCTCGGCTCCGAAGCCTTGGCGCCAATGGTCCGCGCGCTCCTCCCCAAAGCCGAGATCATCGGCCGCCCCCGTTTCTCCACCTTGTCCTACGTCGGCCCGACCAAGCTCTCCCGCTTGCCCCCACGCTCAGCGATCGTCGCCTTTTCCGCCGACCAGGTTTACGCGGTCGCGGAGATGCTGCGCCGGATGCGCGGCGGCGCGGCGGTGGTGATGGGCGCATTGAGCCCCCGCACCCGCAACGCCCAGGTGGCGATGTACCAAGCCGGCGAAGTCGATTATCTCGTCGCCACCGACGCGATCGGCATGGGCCTCAACATGGACGTCAGCCATGTCGCCTTTGCCGGCCTGACCAAATTCGACGGCAGGAGGCGCCGCCGCCTCACCCCCGCCGAAATGGCCCAGATCGCCGGCCGCGCCGGCCGCCACCAGCGCGACGGCACCTTCGGCGCGCTGACCTTCGAGGGCGAGCATGCCGCCGAGTTCCGGCCCGAAGAGATCGAAAGCATCGAGGAGCACCGCTTCGCACCCCTCGACCACCTTTACTGGCGCGAGGGCGATCCGGACTTCCGAAGCCTGGACGCGCTGATCCGCTCCCTGGAACGCCGTCCGACCCTGCTGGGCCTGCGCGCCGCACCGGAAGCCATCGACCTCCTCGTGCTCAAGCGCCTTGCCGAGGATCCCGAGATCGCCGCCCGCGCGAAGGGCTATGAGCGGGTGCGGCGCCTCTGGTCCGCCTGCGGCCTGCCCGATTTCCGCAAAACCGGGCCGGAGCACCACGCCCGCCTAGTCGCCCGCATCTACACCTATCTCAGCGAGGGCGACGGCCGAATTCCGCAGAACTGGTATGCCGGCCAGGTCGCCGCGCTCGACAACGTCCAAGGCGACATCGACACGCTTGCCGACCGAATCGCCGGGGTCCGCACCTGGGCCTATATCGCCCACCGAATCGACTGGCTGACCGATCCGCCCGCAATGGCCGAGCGCACCCGCGAGGTTGAGCAAAAGCTTTCGGACGCGCTGCACGAGCGGCTTACCCAGCGCTTCGTCGACAAGCGCACCTCCGTTCTGCTGCGCGACCTCGGCAAGAAGGGCGCGGGCGAGTTCCCGGTGCTGGTCGACGACGAAGGCGAAGTCACCGTCGGCTCCTTCGCGATCGGCCGAATGGAAGGGTTCAGCTTCGAAGTCGATCCCACCGCCAAGCACGCCGACCGCAAGATGCTTCTCGCCACCGCGGAGCGGCGGCTTGGCGGCGAATATGAAAAGCGCGCGGCGGCGCTTTCGGCGGACACGGACGAGCATTTCACGCTGCGCACGCACGCGGCCCAGCCGGTCGCGGTGCTGTGGCGCGGCCATGAAGTGGCGCGGCTCGGCACCGGCAAGAATCTCCTGTCGCCGCGCGTCCTGATCGACCGGCGGCTGGATCGCCTCTCCGAGCGTGGGCGGCAGATCGTCGCGGCGCGGAT
>DASWMM010000195.1:0-6062 GCA_036399755.1 Allosphingosinicella sp. | reverse complement strand
CCTCGCCGGGCAATGCGCGGGAAGGCACTGGGCGCGCTTCCGGCCTTGGCGCAGGAGAGGGACTGCTCCGCCTCGGCCGCGCCGGCTCGGGCTGCTCGGCGGGGGAGACGGCACCGAAATACACGCAGGCATCCAGCCCGTCCCGCGCCACAACGCCGATCCGCGCGGCGATGCTGTTGCCGTAGCGGCGGGTGAAGCCCTTCGGGGCGGTGGCGCCGCGCTGCTTGGGAAGCGGCAGCACCGCCGCGATCCGCGCCGCTTCGGTGCGGGTCATCGCGGCCGCGTCATGGTTGAAGTAGCGCATGGCCCCGGCGTTGGCGCCATAGGTGCCGATCCCCGTCTCCGCGACGTTGAGGTAGACCTCCATGATCCGCCTTTTGCCCCACATATTCTCGATCAGCAGGGTGAACCAGGCCTCCAGCCCCTTGCGGAAGAAGCCGCCGCCCTGCCACAGGAACACGTTCTTGGCGGTCTGCTGGCTGATCGTGGAGCCGCCGCGGATCACCGATCCGCCCTTGGCGTTGCGCCGCATCGCCTCGGCGATCGCGTCCTGGTCAAAGCCCCAGTGGCTGCAAAACTTGCTGTCCTCGGCGGCGATCACCGCCCGCGCCATATCGCGGTCGATCTGTTCGATCGGCATCCATTCCTGCTGAATGTTGCGCCCGCCAAGCCGGTCGCCGAGCATGGTAAAGGTATAAGGCGGGTTCACCCAGCGGTAGAGCAGCACCCACAGCAGGCTGAGCAGGACGAAGAGGAACACCCCCTTGACCACCCAGCCGATTGCGCGGCCGAACCCGAAGCCGCGACGCTGCCGCGCTCTCACCCGTGCCATAGGGTCTCAGTCACTCATAATCCGTTCGCTTCGAGCGAAGTCGAGAAGCGCTTTCGGTGGGGTGTCTCGACTTCGCTCGACACGAACGGATGTCGCGCAAGGTGCCTTACGCCGTCAGCAACCTGCGCTCGCCGGCGAGGTTCATCAGCGCCTTTTGCAGCTTCTCGAACGCGCGAACCTCGATCTGGCGGATTCGCTCGCGGCTGACGTCGTAAACCTGGCTGAGTTCTTCCAGCGTCTTCGGCTCGTCGCTCAAGCGCCGCTCGGTGAGGATGTGCTTCTCACGGTCGTTGAGCGCCTTCATGGCCTCCAGGAGCAGCTCGTGCCGCATCTTGGTTTCCTCGGCCTCCGCGACCCGCTCGTCCTGCAGCGGGCCGGTGTCGACCAGCCAATCCTGCCATTGGCCATCGCCTTCCTCGCGCAGCGGAACGTTGAGCGACGTATCGCCGCCCATCGCCATGCGGCGGTTCATGGACACGACGTCCTCCTCGGACACGCCGAGATCGGTGGCGATCTTGGTGACGTCGGCCGGCTTCAAATCGCCGTCCTCGAACGCCTCGATCTGGTTCTTCATCCGTCGCAGGTTGAAGAACAGTTTCTTCTGGGCGGCGGTGGTGCCCATCTTCACCAGGCTCCACGAACGCAGGATATATTCCTGAATGGACGCACGGATCCACCACATGGCGTAGGTCGCCAAGCGGAAGCCCCTTTCGGGCTCGAACTTCTTCACGCCCTGCATCAGGCCGATATTGCCTTCGGAGATCAGCTCGGCCGTCGGCAGGCCGTAGCCGCGATAGCCCATGGCGATCTTGGCCACCAAACGCAGGTGCGAATTGACCAGCTTGGCCGCCGCTTCCGTGTCCTGATGCTCGGCCCAGCGCTTGGCGAGCATATACTCTTCCTCGGGCGCAAGGATCGGGAACTTCTTGATCTCGGAAAGATAGCGGTTGAGGCCCGCTTCCCCGCTCATTGCGGGGATCGTTGCCACGTTTCTGCCGCCAGCCATGTTCTTCACTCCCTGGTGTCCAGCCTTTGTGCCGGTCCATCGCTCTTATTCATACCGAAAGCCCGCTTAACAGTTCCTGCATATCGGACGGAACGGCGCTTTTGAACGACAAGTTTTGCTTTGATACCGGATGAATGAAGCCAAGCTGGGCAGCGTGCAAAGCCTGGCGTTCAAAACCTAACGTTTTCAATAACTCCCGATGGGCCGGACGGGTCCGTCCATAAACCGGATCGCCGATCAAAGGGTGATTGATCGACGTCATATGGACTCGAACCTGGTGGGTTCGGCCGGTTTCAAGCCGGCATTCCACCAACGCGGCCTCCCGCAGCGGCCGAACCAGGGCGTAGTGAGTCACCGCCCGCTTGCCCCGGCCTTCCTCGACGATGGCCATCTTCTGCCGGTTGGCCGAGGAGCGGGCGAGGGGAGCATCCACAGTGCCGGCTGACGGGACCGGAATGCCGGCCACCACCGCCTGGTAGCGACGGTCGATGCTGTGCCGGGCGAACTGCGCGGCAAGGCCTTCATGCGCGACATCGCTCTTGGCGACGACCAGCAGCCCCGACGTGTCCTTGTCGATGCGGTGGACGATGCCCGGACGCGCCACGCCGCCGATGCCGGACAATCGCCCGGCGCAATGGTGGAGGAGGGCGTTGACCAAAGTCCCGTCGAAATTGCCAGCGGCGGGGTGGACCACCATGCCGGCGGGCTTATCGACGATCAGCAGGTGATCGTCCTCGAAGACAATGTCGAGGGCGATGTCCTGCGCTTCGTTGTGCAGCGGCTCGGGCTCGGGCACCGCCACCCGGTAGGCGCCGCCCGGTACCGCTTTCGCAGACGGATCGCGGACGGCCACGCCTCCCGGGCCGAGCACCTGACCGCTGCTGATCAGTGCCTTGAGGCGCTCGCGGGACATGTTGGGGACCGCCGCGGCGAGTGCGCGGTCGAGCCGCCAGCCCTGCGCGTCGGTGGCTATGGTCGCCGTGATCGTGTCTCCCCCCCGGGTCATGGACGCGATGTGGCGACGAAATGACGGATATCAACGGGGGATTGAGGGGAAATCGGGGCCCGCTCCGCCTTGCAACCTGCGCCTCAGGAGGCCAATAGAGCGGGGGCATTTTTGAAGACCGACAGGGGCACCACTCCGCATGAAATCCCACGAATTCGCGAGCTTGCTGTGTTCGCGCCTCTGCCACGACCTCCTGTCGCCGGTCGGTGCCTTGAATAACGGCATCGAATTGCTCGCCGATGAGCATGATCCGGAGATGCGCGCCCGCTGTCTCGATCTGCTCGGCGAAAGCGCGCGCGCGAGCGCCAACAAGCTCAAATTCTTCCGCTTGGCCTTCGGCGCGGCCGGCGGCTTCGGCGATGAAGTGGATACCCGCGAAGCCCGCGTCGCGATCGAGGGCCTGTTCGGCGGCGACGGCCGGATTCAGCTCGGCTGGATGGTGGACGAGCCGACGATGAGCAAGCCGGCTTTGAAGGTGCTGATGAACCTCGTGCTGATCGCCGGCGACGCACTGGTGCGCGGCGGCCGGCTCGATGTCGGCGCCGAGAAGCATGCGGCCGGTCTCGACATCGTGGTCCGCGGCGAAGGCCCCCGCATCGTTCTCGATCCGGAGCTCAAGCGCGCCATGCTCGGCGAATCCAGCGAGGAGTCGATCGCGCCGCGCGCCGCCGCCGCCTGGCTGGTCCACTGCCTCATCACCGAGGGCGGCGGTGAGGTGCAGGTCGCCGACGACGCTGCCGGCGTGCTCCTTATCGGCGCCGCGCTTCCCGCGCTGTAAAGGGCGTCTCTCGCGCCGAGCCTCTTGACGGCAGGCGCTTTTTCATCGCGGTTAGGCACCATGACCGAGATCATCGACGCACCCTCGCCGAACTTCGACGAGCGGGGGGCCCCGATCACCATTTTGGTGCTCCATTACACCGGCATGAAGGATGCCGCGTCGGCCATCGCCCGTCTGCGCGACCCGGAAGCCAAGGTGTCGTGCCACTATCTCGTCTCCGAAGACGGGCAGGTGCTGCGCATGGTCGACGAGGAGAAGCGCGCCTGGCACGCCGGCCGCTCCTTCTGGCGCGGCGTGCAGGACCTCAATTCCGCTTCGATCGGCATCGAGATCGTCAATCCTGGCCATGAATTCGGCTACCTGCCGTTTCCCGAGGAGCAGATCGACGCTCTGATCCCGCTCGTCTCTGATATCGTCACCCGGCACCGCATCACCCGCGGCAACGTCGTCGGCCATTCGGACATTGCGCCGGCCCGCAAGCAGGATCCGGGCGAACTTTTCCCCTGGCACCGGCTCGCCAAGCTCCGCCTCGCGCTTCCGCGGCCGACCAGGAACCTCATGGATCCCAATTGGACCGACGCGGGCTTCCTGCTCGCGCTTGAGCGCTTCGGCTACGACGTGCGCAACAAGATGGCCGCCGTTGTCGCCTTCCAGCGCCGCTTCCGCCCCGAGCTGATCGACGGCACGATCGACGGCGAATGCCGCGCCCTCCTCCTCGCGCTCCTGCTTCCCAAGCCGCAAGGCGACGACTAAAGAGGCCTGGCCAGAAGGCTGGGCGGCCGCGGCTCAGCGCAAGCTGGGGCGAGGAAAGTCCGGGCTCCACGAAACAACGGTGCCGGGTAATTCCCGGCGGGGGCGACCCCAGGGACAGTGCAACAGAAAGCAGGTCGCAACGGCTTTGGTCATGCGACGTTGAAAGGGTGGGGTAAGAGCCCACCGCGGCCCCGGCAACGGTGCGCCGGCACGGTAAACCCCACCGGGAGCAAGACCGAATAGGGACGGCGCATGGGCCACGTTTCGGCCTGACCGTCCGGGTTGGTTGCTTGAGGGGCGGAGCAATCCGTCTCCTAGAGGAATGGCCGCACAGGCGGGGCAACCCGCTGGACAGAACCCGGCTTACAGGCCTTCTGGCACTTACCTTCCCCCCGCCGAGCGAAGCTGACCGGGCAAGACGTAAAAATATTGCAGCTTCGGGCGTGCGCTGCCTCGGCTTCGCGACTAGATGGGCCGGATATGGCTAGGTACACGCGATCGAACGACTGGGGTTTTCCGCGCTGGCGCGCGTACGGCACCGAGCGCCAGGCGACTCAGGTTCGCCTTTGCGACCGTGAAGGCTGCAACGAACCGGGCGACCGGCCCGCACCCAAATCGCCGAACAGCCCCGAGCGCTGGTATTTCTGCGAAACCCACGCCGCCGAATACAACAAGAACTGGAATTATTTCCAAGGCCTCTCCGCCGAGGATGCGGCCCGGCGCGAGGCCGACGAACAGCGCGGCAACAACGGCTACAAGCAATCGAGCTACCAAAGCTGGGCGGGCTCCGGGGACGGCAGCCGCAGCCGCGAGGAGATGCGCGCGCTCGATTTCCTGGATGTCGAAGTCGATGCAAGCTTCGACGACATCAAGGCCGCCTATCGCCGCCTCGCCAAGCAGAACCACCCCGATGCCGCGCCGGGCGATGCCGAAGCCGCGGTCCGTTTCCAGGCAATCCAGGCTGCGTATGAAGTGCTGCGCAAGGCCGAGGAGCGGCGCGCTGCAGCCGTGGACGGGAAGTAGGCGGCGCGGCTCCCCTCCCTTCGCACCGCGTCATCAGGAGGTCTGAGGGCTAGGCAAGGGAGGGGCTAGGGGTGGGCTTTCCTCCTTGCTAAGGCTGAAGCGAACCCACCGCCGGCCCCTCCCTTTCGCACGCAACGGCTCTTCTACAAACTCGGTGCGGAGGGAGGGGGGCTGGTTCGCCCGCGCCGCCCTATCTCGTGAACATGAACGTGCCGGTGACATGGGCGACCGGATCGGACGCGTCGCCGTCATGGGCGATGCCCCGCACGAAGCCGACGCTTTTCGTCACCCGGTAGCATTCGCCGCGCCCGTGAATGCGCCGCCCGGGTACCGCGGGGCGAAGGTAATCGACCCGCATGTCGAGTGTCGCCTGGTGGCGGAAGCGGCCGAGCTTGACCCAGATCGCCATGCTGGTTGCCATGTCCATCAGGCTGATGATGGGGCCCGATGCGATGACGCCGCTTTCCGGCACGCCGATCAGCTTTTCCGAATAGTCGAGGCCGAGCTCCACCCAATCGTCGCCATGGTCCACGTACAGGATGCCGAGCGCGCCGCCATGGCCGACTTGGCTTGCATAGCGGGTGAAGAGCTCCGGATCGAAACCCTTCATCCGCGACAGATCGGCGCGCTCCACGCTCATCCGGCGAGCCGCTGAGCCGTTGCA
>DASWMM010000194.1:0-3624 GCA_036399755.1 Allosphingosinicella sp. | reverse complement strand
CGCACGGTTTGCCCCGATGCGGCACCGGGGCGAGGAACGGCGAGTCGGTCTCGATCAACAGCCGGTCCGCGGGAATCGCCTTAGCAGTCGCCTGTAAGTCCTTGGCATTCTTGAACGTCACGATGCCCGACAGCGAAATGTAGAAGCCGAGCGCCAGCGCCTCCGCGGCAAAGTCCGCGCTCGCCGTGAAGCAGTGGATGACGCCCGAATAGGCCCCCTTCCCCATCTCCTCGGCCAGGATCGCATGCGTATCCGCTTCCGCGTCGCGGGTATGGACGATGATCGGCAGGCCCGTTTCCCGCGCCGCCGCGATATGCGCGCGAAAGCTCTCCCGTTGCCGGTCGCGGTCCGAATGATCGTAATAGAAATCGAGCCCGCTTTCGCCGATCCCCACCACCCGCGGATGCCGCGCCTGCTCGACCAACGTCGCCGTCTCCACGTCCGGGTGGGTGTCCGCCTCATGCGGGTGGATGCCGACCGAAGCCCAGACATCCGCCTCCCTCTCCGCTACCCCGATCACCGAGTCCCATTCCGACGCCCGCGTCGAAATGTTAAGCATCGCCGAAACCCCGGCGGCGCGGGCGCGGGCGAGCACGCCGGCCTGATCCTCGATCAGGCCCTTGTAATTCAAGTGGCAATGGCTGTCGGTGAACATCGGCTCCCTTAGCCCCATCTGCCCCGGTCAACGCAAGCCGATCCTCGCCGGCTCCGCGCAATCGGCGTCAGGAGCCATGCAGATAAGGCTGGGGCAGCAGCGACACGGTGGCGACCACCAGTTGCCAGCCAAGCGGCCCCTGCTTCGGCGTATGCGGGTGATGCGCCCGATCCGGAAAAATCCCAATCCCCTCCAGCGCGATCTCCGTTCCGCAGCCGGTGCAGCGGAAGATCCCTCCGCACGGTACGAATGCCGAGGGCTGAAAGGTGAGATCGAAGGCATTGTTCTTCGAGACCGACAGGTAGTTCTGATACTTGTACAGGGCCAACGCGTCTCTCCGGGCCGGACATCTTCCGGGGTCGTTTCCGGGTGTAAGGCAGGCCCCGGCAAAAGAAAGGGAAGAAGAAGGTTAGCCGTTCGTGACCACGCCGCCACCCCGGCCTTCCGGCATCCGCCCACTGGCGGCATGACGCCACCACGGGAATAGCTTATCCCGGCTCACTGGGGGGACACACCGTTGCAGACCGGCTTCACCGCGCTCGATTGGAGCATCGTCGCTGCCTACGTGCTTGCGCTGGCCGCCGCGGGCCTGCTCTCCACCCGCCGCCAAAAGGATGCGGAGGACTATTTCCTCGCCGGCCACCGCGTCCCCGTCTGGCTGGTGGCGATCTCGGTACTCTCCACCACCCAATCGGCCGCCACCTTCATCGGCGCCCCCGATTACGGCTTTCGCGGCGATTACACCTATCTCACCTCCTATCTCGGCGCGGTGATCGCCGCTTTGCTGGTCGCCTGGATCCTGATCCCGCGCCTCTACGCGATGGGCGCCACCACCGTGTACGAGCTCCTCGCGTTGCGCTTCGGCACAAAGGCGATGCGCGCCGCCGGCGGCATGTACCTCGTCGGCCGAATCCTGGCGAGCGGCGCCCGGCTCTACCTCGCCGCGATCGCCGCTTCGATGATCATCTTCATGAACATCGCCCCCTCCAGCATCTTCGCCTCCAGCCTCGCCCTCGTCGTGCTCGGCATCGCCTTCACCTATCTCGGCGGGCTACGCTCGATCCTGTGGACCGATCTCCTCCAGGTCATCCTCTACGTCGGCGCCGCCCTCGTCGTGCTGGTCCTGCTCCTCGCCAGCATCCCGGCCTCGATCCCCGAGATCGTCACCGGCCTCGTCCACGCCCCCGGCGGCGCGAACAAGCTCCAGCTCCTCGATCTCTCGCTAAACCCCGCCGCCCCCTTCTCCCTCCTCGCGACGCTGACCGGAATCGTCCTCCTGTTCGTTGCAAGCACCGGCCTCGATCAGGACACCACCCAGCGCCTCCTCGCCTGCCCCACCGCCCGCGAGGGCAGCAAGGCGCTGCTCGTCAGCGTCCTCGCCGCCGTCCCCGTGGTGTTGCTGTTCATGGCGATCGGCTCGCTTCTTCACATCGTCTATGAGCGCCCCGAGCTGATGGGCACAGCCGGATCGGCGCAAGCTGCCACCGCGTTCGAGGGCGAGAAGATCACCATCTTCATGCACTACATATTGAGCGAACTGCCCCCCGGCGTCCGCGGGCTGGTCGCCGTCGGAGTCCTCGCCGCCGCCGCGGTCAACTCCGGCCTGATCTCCATGTCGTCCGTGCTGATCGAGGATTTCTACCGCCCCTGGATCAGCCGCCGCCGCGCGCTTCCCGAAGCGCATTTCGTCCGCGCCGGCCGCATCGGCATGATCCTGCTCGGCGCCGCACTCCTCGCCATGTCGATGCTCTGCTTCTACTGGCAGCGCTACACCCAGGCGCCGCTCCTCACCTTCGCCCTGGGAGTCATGACCTTCGCCTATAGCGGCCTGCTCGGCGTCTATTTCACCTTGCTGTTCACCCGCCGCGGCACCCAGGCCTCGGTGCTCTGGGCGCTCGCCGCCGGTTTCGTCGTGATCGGCCTCCAGCAGGCCTATGTCGTCGACATGGCGGGCCTGCCGGCGAGCTGGAAGGCGCTCGCCTTCCCCTACCAGCTCGTCATCGGCACCGCCGTCGCCTTCCTGGTCTGCGCGGCGCCCCGGGGGATCACGCCTCCCCCGGCTGCTCCAGGCGCGGAAAGATCGCCACCGGCGGCTGAAGCGTGAAGCCCGAAGCGACAAGGCGCCCGTAGCGGCCCGGATCGCCCAGCGCCGCGAACGTCCGCTCCTCCGCGGGAATCCCCATCTGGTCGAGCAGCTTGGCCGCCGCGTTCGGGATCACCGGCGCAATCGCAACACCAAGGTCGCCGATCGCCTCATAAAGCGTCGCAAGCACCGCCAGCATCCGCTCCGGATCGGTCTTGCGCAAAGTCCAGGGCGCCTGCGCGTCGATATACTGGTTGCAGGCGAATACCGCCCGGATCCAGGCTTCGCAGGCCTGGCTCAGCGCCAGATCGCCGAACAAGGCCGGCATCTCCTCAGCCACAGTGCGCCGCACCAGCTCGAGCAGCTCCGCGTCCGCCGCCTCCCCTCGCCCGCCCGTCGGCAGCACCCCGCCGCAATTCTTGGCGATAAAGGAGAGCGTACGCTGGGCCAGATTGCCGAAGCTGTTGGCCAGATCGGCATTCACCCGGGTGACGATCGCGTCCGGGCTGTAGCTCCCATCCTGCCCAAAGGTAACGTCGCGCACCAGGAAGTAGCGCACCGCGTCCACCCCAAACGCCGCGACCATCTCCTCCGGCCCGACGACATTGCCAAGGGACTTCGACATCTTCTGGCCGCGCAGCAGCACATGGCCGTGGCCGAACACCTGTTTGGGCAGCGGCAGCCCCGCCGACATCAGGAAAGCCGGCCAGTACACCGCGTGGAACCGCACCACGTCCTTGCCGATGATGTGCAGATCGGCCGGCCAGAAACGCTTGTAAGTGTCTGAATCCACGGCGGGGTAGCCGACGCCGGTCAGGTAATTGGTCAGCGCGTCCAGCCACACATACATGACATGGTTGTCGCTGCCCGGCACCTTCACCCCCCA
>DASWMM010000193.1:0-1980 GCA_036399755.1 Allosphingosinicella sp. | reverse complement strand
AGTGAATAAGGGAAGCGGGATTCCCGCTTTCGCGGGAATGACGGGAGTGGGATGAGCGGGTGGACTAGCCTACCGCGCTCTCCAGATTGGCCTTCGCCTCCTGCGCCACTTCCGCTTCAACCGCCGCCTTGCTCTTGCCCTTGGTGGCGGCACGCTTCGCCACTTTCTCCTCCACCTTGGCGGTCTCCTCCGGAAGCGCTTCGAGGAAGTCGATGAGGCCGCGTTCGGCGCCGCTCATGAACTTGGTAGCGCGCGGGAACTTGCCGCTGCCGATCACGCCGGCGTCCTTGGCGGCTTCGATCAGCGCCGGGTGGACGTACGACTTGCGGCTGATCGCGGGCGTGTTGCCGAGCGCCTCGGCGACCGGCTCCATCATGCTTTTCAGCCGCACCTTGCCGCTCTCGTTCAGGCGCTTGGCCATCTCTTCGAACGCGATCACGCTTGCGCCCCAGGTGCGAAAATCCTTGGCGGTGAAATCGTCGCCCATCGCGTCCTTGATGTAGGTGTTGACGTCGCCGGACGTGACCGGACAGACGTCTCCGCTTTCCTGGACATATTCGAACAGGTGCTGGCCGGGCAGGTCCTGCGTCTTCTTGGCGATGCGGGTGAGATTGCGGTCGGTGATCGTCACCGTCCGCTTGACGCCATGCTTGCCGACGTAGCTGATCTGCAATTTGCCGCGCGTCACCTTGGCGTGGCGGTTGCGCAGGGTGGTCGCCCCGAAGCTTTTGTTCTCCTTGGCATATTCCTCATTGCCGATCCGCATCCGGGTCTCGTCGATCAGGCGGACGACGGCGGCGAGCACCGTATCCTTGTCCGTCGCCTTGCCCTGCAAGTCCGCCTCCACCTTTTTCCTGAGCAAGGGCAGGCAGCGGCCGAAGCGGGCGAGGCGCTCGTACTTCAGATTCTCCTGCTGCTCGCGAAAGCCCGGGTGATAGCGATACTGCTTGCGGCCCTTGGCGTCGAAGCCGATCGCCTGCATATGGCCTTGCGGATCGGGGCAGAACCAGCAGCGCTCATAGGCCGGCGGCATGCCCACCGCGTTCAGCCGGTCGATCTCCGCGCGGTCCGTGATCCGCTGCCCGTCCGGCCCGAAATATTGCCAGAAGCGGCCGCGGCGCTTGCGGGTGATTCCAGGGCGGCTGTCATCGACATAATTGATCATCATGGCGCAAACCGCGCGCAAGGCCGCGCGGTTCCGGAACGGGACGGGCACACACCCGTTCGCGTCACCAACGTGCCGTTTGGCAGAGCCCCATAGGAGTGAATTCATGCCGAGCATTTCGGACGCAAAGGTCCTGATCATCGCCGCCGACGGCTTCGAGGACTCGGAGCTGCTGGAGCCGCGCCGCATCTTGAAGGAGCGCGGCGCCGACGTGACCCTCGCCAGCCTGGAAACCGGCGAGATCGAGGGCGACAACGGCGCCAAAGTGACGGTGGACGCGAAGCTAGATGGCCTCGACATCGAGAGCTTCAACGCGCTGGTGCTTCCCGGCGGCACCAAGAATCCGGACAAGCTGCGCATGGAAGAAGGCGTGGTCGGCATCATCCGCAGCTTTGTGGAAAGCGGCAAGCCGGTGGCGGCGATCTGCCACGCGCCCTGGCTGCTGGTGGAAGCGGATGTGGTGCGCGGCCGCACCGTGACCGGCTGGCCGTCGATCCGCACCGATCTGCGCAACGCCGGCGGCAATGTGGTGGACCAGGAAGTGGCGGTGGACGGCAACCTCGTCACCAGCCGCATGCCCGAGGATATTCCAGCGTTCACCGAAGCCTTTATCGGGCTCGTCGAGCAGGCCGAGGCAGCGCTCGAAACCGCCTGATCGACACCCGATCTTAACCGCCCTGCGCTACCGGGCAATCTCCAGACTTTTACGGAGATTGCCCGGTGGATCAGCCAACGTCCGCAGCCACGCTTGAAGCGCTCGACACGCAGCGCCGGCTCGACGCGGAGCGCGAATTCCATAACAGGAAGTTCGGCGA
>DASWMM010000192.1:0-8090 GCA_036399755.1 Allosphingosinicella sp. | reverse complement strand
CAACGACGGCTTCTCCCGGAGGCGGAGTCTTGGGCTCGAACCGGCAGATATCCGCGATCACGCAGCGCCAGCATTCGGGCTTCCTGGCCTTGCAGACATAGCGGCCGTGGAGGATCAAAAGGTGGTGCGCGTCGCGGCGATAGGGCTGGGGCGTGGTGGCGTCGAGGACGCGCTCCACCGCAAGGACGTCCTTGCCGGGGGCAAGGCCGATCCGGTTGGAGACCCGGAAGACGTGGGTGTCGACGGCGAAGGTTTCCGCCCCGAAGGCGCAGTTCATCACCACGTTGGCGGTCTTGCGGCCGACGCCGGGCAGCGCCTGCAGCGCGTCGCGGTCGGCGGGCACTTCGCCACCGTGGTTGTCGAGCAGCGCCTGGCTGAGCGCGATGACGTTCTTCGCCTTGGTGTTGAACAAGCCGATGGTCTTGATGTGCCCCTTGAGCGCCTCCTCGCCGAGCGCCACCATTTTGGCTGGCGTGTCGGCGATCTTGAACAGGTCGCGGGTGGCGATGTTGACGCCCGCGTCGGTGGCCTGCGCGGAAAGGACGACGGCGACCAGCAATGTGTAGTGGTTGACCGATTCGAGTTCGGTCTTCGGATTGGGCGTGCGATCCGCCAGGCGGCGGTAGACTTCGGCGATCTCCTCCGGGCTCATCGCAGGCCCAGGACGTCGGCCATGGTGTAGCGGCCGGCCGGCTTGCCCGCGAGCCACAGGGCGGCGGCGAGGGCGCCATGGGCGAAGATGGCGCGGCTCTCGGCGCGGTGGCCAAGCTGGATCCGCTCGCCTTCGGAGGCGAAGATCACCTGGTGCTCGCCCGCCACGGTGCCGCCGCGAAGCACGGCGAAGCCGATGTCGCCTGCCTTGCGCGGCCCGGTGATGCCGTCGCGGCCGCGGTCCGAGACCGCGTCGAGATCGACGCCGCGCCCATCGGCGGCGGCGCGGCCGAGCATCAGTGCCGTACCGGACGGGGCGTCGGCCTTCATGCGGTGGTGCATTTCGGCGATTTCGATGTCCCAATCGTCGCCAAGCCGGGCGGCAGCCTCGCGCACCAGGTGGGAGAGGAGGTTGACGCCGAGCGAAGTGTTGGCCGCCTGGATCACCGCGATTTCACGGGCGGCGGCCTCGATCCGCTCCTCGTGCGCGTCGGACAGGCCGGTGGTGCCGATCAGGATCGGCTTGTTCGCCGCAAGCGCCGCCTGGAGGTTCTGCTCAAGCGCCTCGGGGGCGGAGAAATCGACGAACACGTCGGCGCCGCCGCCGCTGAGCCGGAGGTCGCTGCGCCCGACGGCGGCCTCGGCGATCGCTTGGCCCATGCGGCCCGTGTCTCCGAAGACATGGATATCGATCACGCGTTTGCCCCTCTTTGTCGCGGACCACGCTTAAGGCGGGGGAGTGCGCATCCGCAAGCGCCGCGACGCCAGTTCCTCCCCATCGCAAGATGGGGAGGGGAACCATGCGAAGCATGGTGGAGGGGTAAAGGCAGTGACGCCTGAGGATCCAGCTCGTGATCGCTTAGCTCACGGCATCTACCCCTCCACCACCCTTCGGGTGGTTCCCCTCCCCACGCTGGCGCGCGGGGAGGAACGGGTGCTTTTCGCACTAGCCCCTGCCCCGGCCGCTTTGTAGCATTGCGGGCAAAACAGGAAGGATGACCATGGCGGCCGGCGCGAACAGCGGCACTTTGAACCGGATCGGCTGGGGGCTCCTCGCACTCCTCGGCGCGGTCTCGCTCGGCGTGGTCGCGCTTCACCGGGGCGAGACGATCAACGCGCTGTGGATCGTGGTCGCGGCGGTCTGCGTCTACCTCACCGCTTATCGCTTCTACGGCCGGTTCATTGCCCACAAGGTGCTGGAGATCGATCCCGCCCGCCGAACGCCGGCGGTGCGGCACAATGACGGGCTCGATTATGTGCCCACCCACCGCAATGTCCTGTTCGGCCACCATTTCGCGGCGATCGCCGGGGCCGGGCCGCTGGTCGGACCGGTGCTTGCCGCGCAGATGGGCTATCTGCCCGGAACCTTGTGGCTGCTGGTCGGCGTGGTGTTCGCCGGCGCGGTGCAGGACTTCGTGATCCTGTTCCTGTCCACGCGTCGCGACGGCAAGTCGCTTGGCGAGATGATCCGCACCGAAATGGGCCATGTGCCGGGCGTGATCGCGATGGTCGGCATCCTCGCCATCATGATCATCCTCCTCGCCGTGCTTGCCCTCATCGTCGTCAAGGCGCTGGCGGGCAGCCCATGGGGCACCTTCACGGTCTTCGCCACCATTCCGGTGGCGCTCTTCATGGGCCTTTTCGGCCGCTACATTCGCCCCGGCCGGATCGGCGAAGTCTCGGTGATCGGGCTGATCGGCCTCTTCGCCGCCAGTATGCTCGGCCAGCAGGTTGCCGAGGGCCCCGGGGCCGCCGCGTTCACCTATTCGGGTGAGACGCTTGCGCTGATGCTGATCGCCTACGGCTTCATCGCTTCGGTGATCCCCGTCTGGCTGCTGCTCGCGCCGCGCGACTACCTGTCCACCTTTCTCAAGATCGGCACCATTGTCGGCCTCGCCATCGGCATCCTGATCGTCCGGCCGGAGCTGCAGATGCCGGCGGTGACCAAATTCATCGACGGCAGCGGACCGGTATTCGCCGGCAACCTCTTCCCCTTCCTGTTCATCACCATCGCCTGCGGGGCGGTGTCGGGCTTCCACGCACTCGTCGCCTCCGGGACGACGCCCAAGATGATCGAGAGCGAGGCGCATCTGCCCTTCATCGGCTACGGCGCGATGCTGACCGAAAGCTTCGTCGCGATCATGGCGCTGATCGCCGCCTGCGTGCTCGACCCGGCGGTGTATTTCGCGCTCAACAGCCCGGCCGCCCTGATCGGGGCAAGCACCAACGAAGCGGCGCTTGCCCTCTCCAGCTGGGGCTACACGGTGACTCCCCTGATGCTGGACGAAGTCGCCCGGCAGGTCGGCGAGACGACGATCCTGAGCCGAACCGGAGGCGCGCCGACGCTGGCCGTGGGCATGTCCCACATCCTGTCCAACGTAATCGGCGGGCCGGGGATGATGGCCTTCTGGTACCATTTCGCCATCCTGTTCGAGGCCCTGTTCATTCTCACCACCGTGGACGCAGGAACGCGGGTGGCGCGGTTCATGATCCAGGACCTGCTCGGCACCTTTGTCGCGCCCTTGAAGGAAACCAAGAGCTGGACCGCGAACCTGATCGCGACGGCCATCGCGGTCGGCGGCTGGGGCTGGTTCCTGTACCAGGGGGTCACCGATCCGCTTGGCGGCATCAACTCGCTCTGGCCCTTGTTCGGAATCGCCAACCAGATGCTTGCGGCGATCGCGCTGACCCTCGCCACGGTGGTGCTGTTCCGGATGAAGAAGGAGCGTTTCGCCTGGGTGACGATGGCGCCGCTCGCCTGGCTGTTGATCTGCACGCTGACCGCAGGGTGGCAGAAGATGTTCCACCCCGATCACAAGATCGGCTTCATCGCCCACGCCAACAGATATGCCGATGCGCTGGCCCGCGGCGAGCTGCTCGCCCCGGCCAAGAGCGCCGGCCAGATGCGGCAGGTGATGATCAACGACTGGGTCAATGCCGGGCTGTGCGCGCTGTTTATCGCGGTGGTGGTGGCGATGCTGTTCTATTGCGTGCGCTCGGTGGCGGAGGCGCGGCGCAGCGCCCGCCCGACCAGCCGGGAGGTGGCCGATGCGCTGGCGTGACGCGCTTGCCCAGGCGGCGCGGACGGCGCGGCTGATGGTCGGCGTCCCCGATTACCAGACCTATGCCGCGCACCGGGCCCGCGCGCATCCGGGCGAGCCGGTGCTGAGCCCCGAGGCGTTCGTCGCCGAGCGGGCGGAGCGGCGGTTCGGCGGCGGGCCGGACCGGATCGTGCGCTGCTGCTAGACGCGCCGCCGCCGCCGCTGGACCGACCGCGGGAAGTACGACATCATTCCGGCCCTGCCCAAAGGGAGCCACCGTGCAGCTAAGCATTTCACAGGCGGAGACGATCGTTCAGTCCGGCATATCCGCGCTGCAGTCCGGCGATGCCGGCAAGGCGCAGGGCCTGTTCGAGCAGGCGATCGCGGCCGGCTTCGCGACTCCTCCCCTCTGGCTGCTCCAGGCGCAGGCCTGCAAGTTCGCCGGAGACTCGCCCGGCGAAGGCGCGGCGCTGGACCAGGTGCTCGCCGCGAACCCGCGGGAGCTCAACGCGCTGATCATGAAGGGCGACTGGTATGGGCGGCAAGGCGAACGGCTTGCCGCGGCAGCGCATTACAGGACCGCCCTCAACGCAGGCGCCAATTCCGGACCGCACCCGCCCCAGACGCAAAAGGCGCTGGAGCGCGCGGAGACCGCGTGGCGGCAGTCGAACGGCGCGCTTGAAGAGCATCTCCACGCCAGCCTCGCCCGGCAGAAGCTCGCTCCCCACGGTCTGTCCGGCCGGGTGCGCGACGCGCTCGATATCCTGTGCGAGAAGAAGCAGGTGTTCCTTCAGGAGCCGACCGCCTTTTACTTCCCCGGTCTGCCGCAAAGGCAGTTCTACGAGCGTTGCGAATTCGAGTGGGTGGCGCAGGTGGAACAAGCCGCGCCGGCGATCCGGGCGGAACTGCTCGCCATCCTGGAGGAAGAAGGCGCTTTCACGCCCTATGTCGAGGCGGATGCCGATCGGCCGCGCCCGCTGCACGCAATGCTGGGCGACCCGAGCTGGAGCGCGTATCACATCCTGAAGAGCGGCAAGCCCGTGCCCGGCAACGCGGAGAAATGCCCGCAAACGCTGGAAGCGCTTCGCCATGCCCCGCTTCCGGCGATCAGGGGACGCTCGCCGATGGCCTTGTTCTCGCTGCTCCGCCCCGGCGCACACATCAAGCCGCACAATGGGATGCTCAACAGCCGCCTGATCTGCCACCTGCCGCTGATCGTCCCCGCCGGCTGCGCGATCCGCGTCGGCAGCGAAGTGCGCGCGTGGGAAGAAGGCAAGCTGCTGATCTTCGACGACAGCATCGAACACGAAGCCTGGAACCAAGGTGAGGAGCTTCGCGTGATCCTGTTGTTTGAGATCTGGCGCCCCGAGATCATCGAGGAGGAGCGCCGGGCGCTGACCGCCATCTTCGAAGCGATCACGGACTACGGCCCGCAAGCGGCCGACCTGGGCTGAGGGCGAAAACCGACGAAGCATCGCCCCTTTCCGCCGGGCGCAACCCGCCAATGGGCGGCAAAGCGCGACCTCCGGAGCTTCGTCACCCTGGGGGGCACAAGCCTTTCGGCTGCAAGCGGACCAACTACATGGCCATGGACCACGAGTGGTTGTTGATCGAGCCACGCCAGCGGCAGAAGGTAGTTTCTTTCAGGCGAGTGCGCGACTGACTGAGCAATGCCCGCTTTCCTGCCCTTGTGAACATTCGGCAGATCATGGCAACTTAGGTGAATGCAGCAGCCGCGACGAGAAACGCAGCCGTGGGAGTGGAAGCGGCTAATTCGCTCCAGAGCCCTTGAGTGGTTTTGGTTTGCGCTGGCGCTGTTCGTGTCCCTCCTTTTCGTGCTGGGGCTTATCGTGCACGGCACCAGCTGGCTTGATGCACTTCCTGCATTCGGGCTCCTTATCGGCGGCTGCTTGGGCGCTGGTTTCTGGAACCGCGTACAGCGAAGGCGGGAGAAAGCACATCGACTGCTACCTTGATGCTTACTTTCCACCCATAGGAGACGTGGGGGGTAGCGGCTAAAGCGGGTGCATGCGCGACATCGAGAACATTGTCATCCTCACCGGCGCCGGCATTTCGGCGGAAAGCGGACTTGCCACCTTTCGCGGCCCGGATGGGCTTTGGGAGGGGCACCGGGTGGAGGATGTCGCTACACCCGAGGCGTTTGAGCGCAACCCGGCGCTGGTGCAGCGTTTCTACGACCTGCGGCGCGCGCAGCTCAACCAGGTGGAGCCCAATGCCGCGCATCGGGCGCTGGCGCGGCTTGACGCGGAATGGGCGGGTGGGCTGCTGATCGTCACCCAGAACGTCGATGACCTGCACGAGCGGGCCGGGGCAAAGAGGCTGCTCCACATACACGGCGAACTTCGCTCCGCCTGGTGTCTCGCCTGCGATGCGCGGACGCATTGGGAGGCGGATCTGTCCGGCGATCCCCCCTGCCCTTCGTGCGGCGTGGCGGGCGGGCTCAGGCCGGACATCGTCTGGTTTGGCGAGATGCCGTACGACATGGAGCGGATCGACGCGGCGGTGCGGGACGCGGACCTGTTCGTGTCGATCGGCACCTCGGGCGCGGTCTATCCCGCCGCGGGCTTCGTCCAGACGGCGCGCTACTGCGGCGCACGGACGCTGGAGATGAACCTCGACCCCAGTTTGGGCAGCATCTATTTCGGGGAAACCCGCACCGGCCCGGCGAGCAGCCTCGTCCCCGCCTGGGTCGCCGAGATGCTGGAGCGCTGATCCAGCCCGCCGCTCGACCCGCCGCTTGACCCGGTGGCTGCCCCACGCGAAAGCAGGCTCGATGGACAACGAGGACAAGAACGGCGCGCCGGCGGCCGCCACGGAGGCCGGAGCGGCGCCCGCCACGGCGAAGAAAGGCGGGATCGGCGAGACCACCCGCTTCCTGCTGCTGTTGTTCCTGTTCGCCCTGATCCTTCGGACGTTCGTGGTCACGCCCTTCTTCATCCCGTCCGGTTCGATGCTGCCCCGGATGATGATCGGCGATTACCTGTTTGTGGCGAAATGGCCCTACGGCTTTTCCCGCTATTCGATGCCGTTCGGGATCGGCGGCTTCGAAGGGCGCATCCTAGGCCGCGACCCGGCGCGGGGCGACGTGGTGGTGTTTCAATGTCCCTCGGCGGAGGAGGATTGCGTCAAGCGGGTGATCGGCCTCCCCGGCGACACGGTGCGGATGCAGGCCGGTCAGGTGATCCTCAACGGCAAGCCCATCCCCAAGACCCGCATCGCCGATTACCTGATGCCGCGCACGCCCAACAGCCCGTGCCGCTACGTTTCGCCCGACGCGGCTTTGCCCCGGGTCACCCAAGGCGGCGAAACCTTCTGCCGCTACCCGCGCTTCCGCGAAACCCTTCCGGAAGGCCGCTCCTACGAAGTCCTCGACCAGATGAGCAGCGGCGAAGGGGACGAAACGGAGGTTTTCACGGTGCCCGCGGGACATTATTTCATGATGGGGGATAATCGCGACGACAGCGCCGACAGCCGCTACGGCGTGGAGCGTGACGGCGTCGGGCTACTGCCGGCCGAGAACATCGTCGGACGGGCGTTGATCGTGTTTTTCTCCACCGACGGCTCCGCCGAGTGGCTGAAGCCCTGGACCTGGTTCACGGCTGCGCGCTGGGACCGAGTGGGAGGCACCTACTGATGAACGCCCTTACCCGCTGGGTGGAGGAGACGCTCGGCCACCCACCGAAGGATCCGGCCCTGTTCTGCCGCGCCGTCACCCATTCGAGCCACAGCGATCATGACGATTACGAGCGGCTGGAATATCTCGGCGACCGCGTGCTCGGCCTGTCGGTCGCGGCCTGGCTGTTCGAGCTCTTCCCCGCGGAGCCGGAGGGCAAGCTTTCGCGCCGCCTGAACGCCCTGGTGGCGGGCGAGACCTGCGCCGAAGTGGGGCGCGAGCTTGGCGTTCCGGAGCACATGCGGCTCGGCAAGCAGGCGCGCGACGATGGCGCTTCGGACAGCGACAACGTGGTCGGCGACGTCGTCGAGGCGCTGATCGGCGCCTTGTTTCTGGAACGCGGCTTCGAGGCGGCGGCGGCGTTCGTGCGCAAGGCGTGGGGACAGCGCGTCAACACCCACGACAAGGCGCCCAAGCATCCCAAGTCCGCCCTCCAGGAATGGGCGGCGGCGAATAACCGCAAGCCCCCCGCCTACCAGCTCACCGACCGGTCGGGGCCCCACCACGCGCCCAAGTTCGTTGTCGAGGTGGAGATCAGGGGCATCGGCTCGGCCAGCGCCGAGGGTGATTCGAAGCAGGAAGCGGAAACGGCAGCCGCGGCGAAATTGATGGAGCAATTGACGTGAGAGTTACCCGATCGCCTGGCCCGACCCGTGCCACCCCCCAGACTCGTTCGTCCCGAGCGAAGTCGAGGGGCGCACCTG
>DASWMM010000191.1:0-6336 GCA_036399755.1 Allosphingosinicella sp. | reverse complement strand
CCGCCTGAGCCCCGGCCCCGGGGGGGGCGCGCTCACTCTTTATCAGGCTTTCTGTTCCACGCCCCAGCCGTTAAGGCTGAGGCCGAACAGAAAGCTTAGATGGCCCTCCACGCTCCCAAGATGCCCAGCGCCCGGCCGTGCCGCACAAGCGAGCTCGTCCGCCTGTTCGACTGGGGCCTGACGCCGCTCGGCCCAATGGACACCTGGCCCGAACGCCTTCGCGCCGCCGTCGATCTCTGCCTCCGCTCCGCCATTCCGGCCGCCCTTTACATCGGCGACACCCGCATCCTGCTCCACAACGATGCCTGGGTGGATCTGATCGGCGGGGAAGACGCCCTCGGCCGCCCGGCGCCGGAAGTCGCCACCTCGCTCTGGCCCCTCATCGAAACGCTGGTGCCCGGCATTGTCCGGAGCGGCGAAGGCGCGTTCGTGCGCGAACGATCGCTCACCCTGGCCCGGCAAGGGGTGGACGAGGAGAGGTGGTGGAATTGCCACCTCGTTCCCGTGCTCACCGAAGACGGCCGCCTGCTCGCGATCCTCAATCAGGCCAACGAAGTCACTCGCATGGTCTCGGCCGAGAAGCGCCTGTCCTTCCAGGTCCTGCTCGCCGACGCGCTGCGCGGCGCTGGCGATCCGGAAGCGGTGAAGCACAGCGCCACCCGCCTGCTCGGCGAATATCTGGGCGCCGCCCGCGTCGGCTATGCGGAGGTCGACGAGGCGACGTCCAGCGCCTGGGTGCGGAGTGACTGGACCGCCGATCCGGACGTATTCAGCCTCGCCGGCCAGCGCACCGATCTTTCGAGCTTCGGCGACGATGCACTCGCCTGGCTCCGCTCGGGCGAGGTGCTGATGATCGCCGACATCCGCGCGATGGGCCTTGGGCCTGAGCGCACGCAGGCCTGGGACGCGGTTGGTCTGCGCGCCCTTATCACCGTGCCCCTGGTTCGCGACGGCGGGCTCAAGGCGATGCTTTACGTTCATGAACCCCACGCCCGGATCTGGAAGCGGTCGGACGCCGCCATCGCCCGCGACGTCGCCGAACGGACATGGGCGGCGATCGAACGCGCCCAGGCCGAACAGTCGCTGCGCGAAAGCGAGGACCATTACCGGCACACTGTGGAATCGACGCCGCAGGTCACCTGGACCGCCCTTCCCAGCGGCGAACTCAACCGCGTCTCCGGCCGCTGGCAGGATTGGACCGGCACCACCGGTCTCGGCGCCGGCTGGGCCGAGGGTCTTCACCCCGACGATGTCGAGCCCAGCCTTGCCGAATGGGCCCGCTGCCGCGCCACCGGCGAGACCTACGATGTCGAGCACCGGCTCGGCATGATCGGCGGCGGCTTTCGCTGGGCCCGGTCCCGTGCCTTTCCGAGGCGCGGCCCGGACGGGGCGATCATGCTGTGGTACGGCTCGACCGAGGACATTCACGAGAAAAAGGTCGCCGAGGAGCATCAGCGCCTCCTCATCAACGAACTCAACCACCGGGTGAAGAACAGCCTCGCCACCGTTCAGGCGATCGCCTTCCAGACGTTGCGCGGAAACATCCCGCTTCCCGAAGCGCGGGCGCGGTTCGAAGCGCGGCTGATCGCCTTGTCGAAGGCGCACAACCTCCTGACCGAACAGAATTGGGAACGCGCCGCGCTTGAGCGGGTGGTACGCGACGCCATCGAGCATCTCGGCGGCGAGCGGCGCTTCACCGTCTCCGGCCCCGAAGTGTGGCTCAGCCCGCGCGCCGCTTTGGCGCTTGCCCTCGCCCTCCACGAACTCGGCACCAATGCCGCGAAATACGGCGCGCTCTCCGCCGATGGCGGGCGGGTCGACATCGCCTGGACGGACCGGAGCGGAACGCTCTGCCTCGACTGGAAGGAGCAAGGCGGCCCCCCCGTCACGGCGCCGGTCCGCCGCGGTTTCGGCTCGCGGCTGATCGAGCAGGGCCTCGCCGGCGACCTTGGCGGCGAGGCGCGCATCGCGTTCGAGGCGGACGGCCTGCGCTGCACCGTTGAAGCCGCGCTCGACCGGATAGCGGCGCGGGAGGGGGACCTTGGCTGAACGGCTGCGCGTGCTGATCGTTGAGGACGAGATGCTCGTCGCGATGAACATCGAGGACATGCTGCTTGAGCTCGGCCACGAAGTCGCCGGCCTCGCCAGCCGCTTGGCGCCCGCTTTGGCGCTTGCCGGCGAGTCGGAGATCGATGCCGCGGTGCTCGACGTGAACCTTGCCGGCGAGCATTCTTTCCCGGTTGCCGACCTCCTCGACCAGCGCGGCATCCCTTTTCTTTTCGCCACCGGCTACGGCCTTGGGGGCATTGAGGAACGCTACCGCGGCCGCGTCGTGCTGCAAAAACCGTTCCGCCTCGCGGACTTAGGGGCAGCGTTACGGAGCGCTGTTCAGGGCTGACGGCACTCGGGCCCGCCCGCTTGCACTTGGGCCGCGCCTGGTTATTCTCCACCGCCATGTGGCTCCTCGACAAAATGCTTCGCAGGCTCCTCAAAAAGGGTGAGCTCCTCGTCATCGACCATGACGGAAAGGAGTATCGCTACGGCGCGCCCGATCCAGGCATCAAGTCGGTCCAGGTCCGCCTCACCGACCGCGGCGCGGCGATGGCGATCGCGAAGGACCCCCGCCTCGGCGCCGGCGAGGCCTATATGGACGGCCGCCTGGTGGTCGAGGGCGACGCCGACGTGCGCGACCTCATCCTCCTCGTCCGATACAACGCCCCCTTCGAAAAAGGGGGCGCGCTCAAGAAAAAGGGCCCGGTGCGCAAGTCGCTGTCGGTGATGGCCGGCCGCCTCGACCAGATCAACTGGAAGACCCGCTCGCGCCGCAACGCCGAACACACCTACAACCTCACCCGCAAGCTGTACGAGCTGTTCCTCGACGAGGACCGGCAATATACCATGGCCTATTACCGCGACACCGCGAACAGCCTCGAAAAAGCGCAGCTCGACAAGAAGGCGCATCTCGCCGCCAAGCTCCACCTCAAGCCTGGCATGAAGGTGCTCGACATCGGCTGCGGCTGGGGCGGCTTCGCGCTCTACATGCACCGCCATTACGACGTCGACGTACTCGGCGTCGCGCTCGCGCCCGATCAGGTCGATTTTTCCAACGAGCGTGCCAAGGCGCTCGGCGTCTCCGACCGCGTCAAGTTCAAGCTGATCGACTATCGCGATGTCGAAGGCCCGTTCGACCGGATCAGCAGCGTCGGCCTGATCGAGCATCTTGGCACGCCCCATTATCCCGGCTTCTTCGCCAAGACCCGCGAGCTGCTCGCACCCGACGGCGTGATGATCTCCCACTGCTGCGGCCGCGCCGGCGGGCCTGGCGTCACCGACAAATGGACGCGCAAATACATCTTCCCGGGCGGCTACATCCCGGCTCTGTCGGAGCTGGTCAGCGAGGCCGAAAAGCACCGCATGATCGTCACCGACGTCGAGACGATGCGCTTTCATTACGCCCACACGCTCGAGGAATGGTACCGCCGGACGTGCCGCGCCGAGGCCGACATCACCGAGATGTACGATCCGCGCTTCTTCCGGATGTGGCAATTCTACCTTGCCGGCGCGGAGGCCGCCTTCCGCTACGGCGGGCTGGTCAACCTCCAGCTTCAATATGTGAAGCGCCGCGACGCCATCCCGATGACACGCGACTATATGTACGAGGAATCGCAGCGGCTGCGAGAGTCCGAGGACCCGCCCAAATGGCACCTCGCCGCCGAGTGAAAACCGCTCGCCGCACCTGGCAGGGGCGTTGCGTGGTTGTGGCGTTGATGGCGGCGCTCCCGTTGTTCGCCTGCGGCCGACCCGATAACATGGCCGGAAACGAGCCCATCCGCCCAGAGCCGCAGACATATTCCGAATTCCCGTGCGACATTGACGTCGCCGGCACGCCGCTCGCCGACTGCGCTATGTGGGAGCCGTCAGGCCCGGCCACGGCGCCAAACCGGGCCGAAATGGAGAGGCAGCAGGCTTTGGAGGGGGAAGCCAAGTGGATTGTCGGAACACCGCTCGCACGCCGAGGCTGAGCCCGCACGACACAAAAAAAGGGCCGGGCGCATCGCTGCTCCCGGCCCTTCTCTTTTACGCTGAAGCTTAGCTTTGGCGGCGGCTCTGCCGCTGGCTGCGCATGCCTTCACGGGCGGTGCGGCGCTCGACGGCGCTGATCGCACCGTCGCGGTTGGTGTCCATCCGGGCGAAGATCGCCAGCGCGCCGTTGCGTGCCTCGGCGCGCGAAACGCGGCCATCGTTGTTCACGTCGGCGGCCTGAAAAGCGCGGCCGCCCAAGCGGGCGAAAATGCCGCCGCCGCCGCCGCCGCCACGGCGCTCGCCGCGCATGCCACGGCGCTCCGCACGATCCTCGCGGCGCTCGGCGCGTTCTTCGCGGCCGAGGCGCTGGCGGTTCTCGAATTCGCTGCGGTTGATCACCCCATCGCGGTTCGTGTCGAGGCGGGCAAAGGCTTCCGCCCTGCGCTGGCCGCGCTGCTCGCCGCGTTCGGCGCGCTGGCCGGCACGGTCGCCGCCACGATCTCCTCGCCCGGCACGGCGGGCCTGGCCGGCCGCGCGCGCTTCGTCCTGGCCGATGAAGCCGTCGCGATTCGCATCAGCACGGGCGAAGCCGGCGTCCACGCGTGCTTCAAGGGCGGCGCGGGTCAGCGGCTGTGCGAAACCCCCGCGCTGGGCGGGCTGGGCCATAGCGGCGGTTGCGGTGAGTGCGGCAAGTGCCGCGCCTGCAATGATGAGTGTCTTCATGGGAAAACTCCTGGAAACTGAAGGAAGCCCGGCTTCCACGTTCCAGAGGTCTAGCCCGCCGGCCCTGTATGGCCGTTGAACGGTCTCGTGACCGCCTAAGGTACTAAGAAGTCAGCGAATACTTCGCTCGGCTTGGCTCAGGAGCCCGTTCCCTCACCATCCAGCCGATAGTGCCGAATACCGATCGGCGCGAAGGCCGTTCCCGAACCCCCATCGCCCGCCCCCAAGGATGCAGCCAGCGCGCCGCCGGGATCGAACAGATTGGGAAAACGGCTCACCACCCAGACGCCCCGCGCACCGCGCGCCCGCGCCTCGCCGATCAGCCGGCGAACGTCGGCGTCGGTCAGCCCGGGCACCGCCGGGGTGCCGGAGTAACGCGGCCCGCGGTGCTGGGGCGCCGGGAAATCGGCGGGAATGCCCCGCGGCTTCAATCGGCTTATTGTCTCCGGGGCAGCGAACCCGAGCGGCAAGACGATCTCGTTGGGCAGCAGCCAAACCTCGTCGCCGGGCGCCATCCGCGGCTCGACCCAGGCGGCGATCCCGTCCCATTTCTCCTCCGGCGGGCGCTGCGCCTCACCGGCCGAGGCGATCCCGGCAAGCAGCAGCATGGCGCCAAGCGCCGCCCCGCGCAGCGCCGCCGAGCGAAGGTGCGCAAGCCCGGCCGCCGCCAGCAGGATCAAGGGCAGCGCCGAGGGCACCAGCGTGCGCGGCAGGAACACTGGCGTCGAACCGGTCGAAATCGCTAGGGCAAGCAGTGCGGGAAGGAAGGCCGCCGCCGTCAGAACCAGCCCGGCGCCGCGATCGCCCTTGTCGCGCAGCATGGCGGCCGCGCCGAACGCCGCCGCCGTGAACAGCAGCAAGGCGCCGACGCCCGGCATCGCAAGCCCGGTCGAGAGCCCGTCGGGCACATCGCCCGGCACGAAGCGGAGCCAGCCGGACTGCCACGCCCGCCGCTGCTCGATCATCGCGGCGAAATGCGGCAGGAATGCCAGGCCGCACAGGAGGTGGACGCAGGCCATCGGCACGAAGTGCCGCCGCAGCCGCCCCTCGCGCCACAAGGCGACAAACAGCGCGCCGCTCAGCGCGGCCGCGAACAGCATCCCCAGATTGTGCAGCCAAAGCACTGCCTCCAGTGCGAAACCGAAGCCGATCCACAGCGCCCAGGGACGCCGCCCCTCGGGCTCGGCCGTCAACAGCCGCAGCGCCGCCCACAAGGCGAGCGCGAACGCCAAAGCGAACAGCGCATAAGGCCGCGCCTGGTGGGCCGCCACGACCAGCGGCGGCGAAACCGCAACCAGCGCCACGCTCGCCAGCCGCAACGCCGGCGCGCTCCGCAGCGCCTCGATCCGCGACGCGCAGACCCAGGCCATCGGCAGCATCGCAAGGCCGGCAAGCACCGACAGCAGCCGAAGCCCCTCCGGCGTGTGCGGCGCGACCTCCAGCCAAAGCTTCAGCAGCGAATAATAAAATGGCGGGTGGGTGTCGTAACGCGCCGTGCTGTCCCGCAGCCCCTGCCAGTCCATTTCGGCAAGCCAGCGGCTCCAGCTCTCGTCGAGCCACAGCGGCCAGCTTGCGATGGGCAGCGCGCGC
>DASWMM010000190.1:0-7036 GCA_036399755.1 Allosphingosinicella sp. | reverse complement strand
CGGTCGAGCCGAACCCGCCGCCGCCCCGCGCCGTCTCGTCCAGGTCGTCGACCTCGCGGAACCCGGCGCGAAGCACCGGCGCCGGCACAAGCTGCGCGATCCGCTCCCCGCGCACCACCTCGAAGGGCTCCGCGCCGAGATTGGCGAGGATCACCTTCACCTCACCGCGATAATCGCTGTCGATCGTCCCAGGCGTGTTGAGGCAAGTGATGCCGTGCTTGAGCGCCAACCCCGACCGCGGCCGCACCTGCACTTCGAAACCCTCGGGAATGGCAATGGCAAAGCCCGTCGCCACGGCATGCCGCGCACCCGGCGCCAGCGTCAGGCTTTCCGCCGCGACCACATCCAGCCCAGCGGCGCCTGCGCTAGCGTAGGAAGGTATCGGCAGCCCCTCGCCATGGGCCAGCCGCTTAAGCGCAATCTCGATCAATTCTTATCCCCCAAGGTCCCCGCGATCCGCGCCGCCAACCGCCGCGCGACATCCGCCTTGGGGGCATCGTCCCAGCTCTCCACGCCGCCCTGGCTCACCAGATGCACCCGGTTGCGCTCGCCGCCCATCACGCCGCCCGAAACATCGTTGGCGACGATCCAGTCGCAGCCCTTGCGCCGCAGCTTCTCCTGTGCGTTCGCCACCACATCGTCCGTTTCCGCGGCAAAGCCGACCAGCAACCCCGGCCGCCGCCCGTGGGCGCCCAGCATTGTCAGGACATCGGGGTTCTCTGTCCAGCGCAGTTCGGGCGGCCCATCAGATTTCTTCAGCTTGGAGGAGACGGGCTCCACCCCCCAATCCGCCACCGCCGCGACGAGCACGGCGGCGTCGGCGGGCAGCGCCCGCTCGGCCGCATCCGCCATCTGCCGCGCCGTCTCGACATCGATGCGCTTCACGCCCAGTGGGGTGGGGAGGGACACCGGCCCCGCCACCAAGGTTACCCGCGCGCCAAGCTCCGCCAGCGCCGCCGCGACTGCAAAGCCCTGCTTGCCGGAGGAACGGTTGGCGATCACCCGCACCGGATCGATCGGTTCATGCGTCGGTCCGGCGGTAACCAGGACATGGCGCCCGGTCAGCGGGCCGGCGCCGCGAAGCTGCGCCTCGATCGCCGCCAGGATGGCCGACGGCTCCGGCAAGCGCCCGGGGCCATACTCCCCGCAGGCCATGTCGCCTTCGTCCGGTTCCAGAATGGTCACCCCATCCGCCCGCAGCCGCGCCACGTTGCGCATGGTCGCTTCGTGCTGCCACATCCGCACATTCATCGCCGGCGCGGCCAGCACCGGCTTGTCCGTGGCGAGAAGCAGGGTGGTGGCAAGATCGTCGGCGATCCCCGCCGCCATTTTCGCGAGCAGATCCGCCGTCGCCGGGCAGACCACCACCAGATCGGCCTGCCGCGACAGCTGGATGTGACCCATCTCCACCTCGTCCTTGAGGTCCCACAGGTTGGTATGGACGGGCTGTTCGGAAAGCGCCGCAAGCGTCATCGGAGTCACGAAGTGGGCGCCGCCTTTGGTGAGCACGCAGCGTACCGTCCCGCCCGCCTTGCGGATCAGCCGAACCAGTTCGCACGCCTTGTAAGCGGCAATGCCGCCGCCAACGACCAGAAGGATCGATTTGCCCTGCACGCCGGTCTTTTTACCCCTCAGGCCGGCGGAGTCGAGCCGGCGCGGCCAAGGCGCGCCACCGTCTCTCGAAAGAGATGCTCCGCAGCCGCCTTGGACGCAGGGGCAAGCCGGACGGGGTCCGGCGGCAACGTCTCCCGGGCGGTGGAGAATTCGCTGTCAAGGAAGCGCTCAATGATTGGCGGCAGCGGCGCTTCGCCCATCTCCCGAGTCTCGGCTTTGCGGGCGATCAACTCGGCGGAAAGCGCCGCCACATCCGCCGGCGCATCGCACTCCCCTATCAGCGTCGGAAAGTGCATCGGCGCGATCCGCGCCTCCGGGTGGAGCCGAAGCCAGCGCAACGCCGCAGCGGGGCGCAACGCGTAGAACAGCTTCTTGATCGCAACCGATTTCCCCTCCGCGAAATAGGTGCGCCGCTGCCGCTCGCCCAGGTGCAGGTAATGGCGCTGAGTTCCGATCCGGCTGCCGTGCTCCGCCGCGAAGGCGGTCAGCCGGTCCCGGAACGAAGGATCGGCCCCATAGATCACCGGCGACATCAGCCACTCGATCACCACCGCATTGCCCTTGAGGAGCAACCGCAGCGCTTTGGCGAGTTCCCAGCCGTTCACGTCGAGATCGTTCTCAAGCGGCGTTTCGATCACGTCGCGGCGCGGCCACGGTGTGAGGTGCTGCTCCATCGGCCGAACGAAGATGAAGCGGCAGTCATAGTCGCTGTCGGGGGATGGAAAGCCCCACGCGCGGCTGCCGCTTTCGATTGCGAAGGGGATGCTCACGCCGTGCTCCTGCGCCACCTCCGCAA
This sequence comes from Allosphingosinicella sp., assembly GCA_036399755.1. Lineage (GTDB taxonomy): Bacteria > Pseudomonadota > Alphaproteobacteria > Sphingomonadales > Sphingomonadaceae > Allosphingosinicella. The sequence goes on along the minus strand of DASWMM010000190.1, from coordinate 4,626 downwards.
GGCGCTCGTCGATCGCGGCAACCTGCGCCGGGTCGAAGCTGTCGGGGATGTTGCGAAGCACTACTGCGTCAACAGAACCGCCGCCGCGCCCAAAGCGGCCGAGGCCACCGACACCAGCACGTAGCGCCAGCGGTCCCGCGGCTGAACCACCACCACGTCGGGCATCGGCGGATCGGGCGGGGCGGCACCCGGGGCGGGGTAATAATGGTCGATCCGGCGGATCAGCTCCGGGATCATCGCCAAGGTGCGGAAATCGGTGACCAGCCGGTCGGCGAGCGCTGCTTCGGGGCCAAGCTCGCCGCGCATCCATTCGCGCAGGAACGGCTCCGCGGTTTCCCACATGTTGATGTCGGGATCGAGCGCGTGGGCGACGCCTTCTTCCATCACCATCGTCTTCTGGAGAAGCAGGAGATGCGGCTGGATCGGCATCTCGAAATCGCGGGTGATGGTGAACAATCCGTCGAGCATCTGCCCGACCGAAATGTCCTTCACCGGCAGCCCGCGGATCGGCTCTCCGACTGCGCGTAGCGCGGTGGCGAACTCCTCCACATTGTGGTGGGCAGGCACGTACTGCGCTTCGAAGTGGATTTCAGCGACTCGCCGGTAATTGCCGGTCAGCAGGCCGTAGAGGATCTCGGCCAACCAGCGCCGAGCGCGGTGATCGATGCGGCCCATGATCCCGAAATCGATCGCGGCCAGCCGGCCGTCGGGGAGGGCGAAGAGGTTGCCCTGGTGAAGATCGGCATGGAAGAAGCCGTCGATCACCGCCTGGCGCAGAAAGGCGCGCACCAGGATGGCGGCAAGCGAACTCAGATCATGGCCGGCCGCGACCAGTGCGTCGCGGTCGGTTAGCTTGATGCCGTCGATCCATTCCAGCGTCATCACGCGCCGGGAGGTGCGGGTCCAATCGATGGCGGGAACGTAGAAGCCGCTTTCGGCGACCAGGTTCTCGCTGAGCTCCGAAGCGGACGCGGCCTCGCGCCGAAGGTCGAGCTCGCGCGCTGTCCATTGCTTGAAGTGGGCGATCACCGCGCGCGGGCGCAGGCGCGACGCTTCGCCGCCCATCCGTTCGATCTGCGCCGCCGCCCATTGGTAGGTGTCGAGCGCGCGGGCGAAATCCTCCTCGATGTTCGGACGGAGAATCTTGACCGCGACGAGGCGGCCCTCGGTGGTGACGGCGCGGTGGACCTGCGCGATGGAAGCGGCACCGACGGGCTCCGGATCGAATTCCCGGAAAATGTCTTCGAGCGGCTTCTCAAGGCCCTGCTCGATCGCCGCCCGCACCTGCTCGAACGGCGCGGCAGGCAGATTGTCCTGGAGAAGCTGGAGGTCCTTGGCCGCCTTGTCGCCGACCAAGTCGGGCCGTGTCGCAAGAGCCTGGCCGAACTTGATCGCCGCGGGCCCGAGCTCGACGAACGCCTCGCCATAGGTGGGATGCTCCGGCACCCGCGCACCGAAGCGGGCGATGCGCGCCAGGCGCCGGACCTGCGGCGGCGTGTTTGCGTCGCGCTCGATGCCGCGCAGGGCGCCGTGGCGGGCGAGGACTCGGCCCCACTTCAGCAGGCGCCAGATATGGACGACGGGGTGGGTCAAATCAGACCTTCCAGCCCGAATGAATGGCGACCAGCCCACCAAGGATCGGCTCAACCTTGGTCTGGGTAAAGCCGGCTTTGTCGATCATCGCCCGGAACGCGTTCATCGGCGGGAAGCGGCGGATCGACTCGACGAGATAGCGATAGCTCTCCTCGTCCTGCGCAACCGCCTTGCCGAGCTTGGGCACCAGATGGAGCGAATAGGCGTCGTAAACCTGGGCGAAGCCGGGCCATGTTGTGGTCGAGAATTCGAGGCAGAAGAAGCGTCCGCCGACCTTCAGCACCCGGTGCGCTTCCTCCAGGGCCTGCTGGACGCGGGTGACGTTCCGGATCCCGAAGGCGATCGTGTAGGCATCGAAGCTGCGGTCGAGGAATTCCAGTTCCTCGGCATTCTGGTGCGACCAGACCAAGCCGCCGATATTCTGCTTGGCGGCGCGCTCCATCCCCACATCGAGCATCTCGCGGCTGATGTCCGCCACCGTCACGCGGGCGCCGCGGCGGGCCATCCGAAAGGCGATGTCGCCCGTGCCGCCCGCCATGTCGAGGATGTGCTCGCCGGACCGCGGCGAGACCCGGCGCACGAACAGGTCCTTCCACGGCCGATGAAGCCCGCCCGACATGACGTCGTTCATCAGGTCGTAGCGCGATGCGACGCGGGAAAACACGGAGCCGACGCGGCGCGTCTTCTCCTCGGGGGCGACATCTTCGAAGCCGAAAGAAACCTTGTCCATCGCGCCCGCCTCTAGCAGGGGAAAAGGGGAATGTGCATGCTACTTATTCGTTTGGGCGAACCGCCGCGCCGACCGCCTTCTCCGTTCGTGTCGAGCGAAGTCGAGACACGGGTGGAGCCAGGCCGGAGCCTGCCTGCCTGCCTGTTCTCGACCAGGCCTCTCGACTTCGCTCGAGGCAAGCGGTGAATGAACTGAAGGACTTTTGCTCCTATGCCTGAACTGCCCGAAGTCGAAACAACGGTGCGCGGACTTGTTCCGGTGCTGGAGGGCCGGCGGCTGACCTCCGTCGAAGTTCGCCGGGCGGACCTCAGGCGAGCCTTTCCGGTCGATCTGCGCCAGCGGCTAACCGGGGCGCGGGTGACGGCCCTTCGCCGCCGCGCCAAATACGGGCTGATCGACACGGACCGGGGTGACACGCTGATCTTCCACCTCGGCATGTCCGGGCGATGGCGCATTGATCCGGAGGAATTGGGCGCACACGACCATTTCGTCGTGGAGACGGAGGAGGGGAGGCGGCTTGCGCTCAACGATCCGCGGCGCTTCGGCTCGGTGGATCTGGCGCCGACGGAAGAGCTCGCCGCTTACGAGCCATTTCGGAAGATGGGGCCCGAGCCGCTCAGCGACGCCTTCGATGCACCGTGCCTGCGCACCGCGCTGAAAGGCCGCGCCGCGCCGATCAAGGCGATGCTGCTCGACCAGCGGATCGTCGCGGGGCTTGGCAACATCTACGTTTGCGAGGCGCTGCACATGGCCGGAATTGCTCCCTCCCGCGCAGCCGGGCGAATCTCGCTCTTCCGGCTCGAGCGCCTTGTGACCGCGATCAAGGAAGTGCTGGTCTCCGCCATAGAAGCGGGCGGCTCCACCCTGCGCGACTTCGCGAGCCCGGACGGCGAACTCGGCTACTTCTCCAAGCAGTTCCTGGTCTACGGCCGCGAAGGGGAGGCATGCGGCTGCGGCGGCCTCGTGCGGCGGCGAGTCGATTCGGGGCGCTCCACCTTTTTCTGCCCGAAATGCCAGCGCTCGTGAGTTGACCTCCCGCGCCGTCTTGCGTAGAGGGCTGGGCGAGCGGGTGCGGTTTTGCCGCGCCCTTTTCATTTAGCTAAGAGGCACCTCGATGGCGAACACGCCGCAAGCAAAGAAACGCATCCGCCGCAACGATCGCCGCGCGGAGATCAACCGCGCCCGCGTCAGCCGCATCCGTACCTACGTGAAGCAGGTCGAAGCGGCGCTTGAAGCCGGCGACAAGGCGACGGCGCTTGCCGCGATCACCAAGGTTCAGCCGGAACTGGCCCGCGGCGTCGCCAAGGGCATCGTCCACAAGAACACCGCGGCGCGCAAATTCTCGCGCCTCACCAAGCGGATCGCCGCCCTCGCTTAAGCGCTGATCGAACCGATGCGAGGCGCACCCGCCGGAGGCCTCCTCCGGCGGGTTTTTTGTGCGTCACGGCATTGTCACAAAAAACCCTGCTTTTCCGGCGATTCGCACATGGATCAGTTTAGAAATGGCGGTTTTCTGCGGTTTCTTCAAAAATTGGCGGAAATGCGCGTGTCAAACACTTTAAATGGTGGCTGGAAATTTTAGGCTCTTGATAGGGCCGCAAAATGGTCCTTAAAACCGTGCCTCCGGTGGGGCGAATCTCCTGCCGGACGCAAACAGCATAATCGATTTTGCGAATCGGCGCTGCCGGGGGGCTCGCCGTGTGCGGGAGAGATTTGCGTAACGAAGATGGCCCTGTGTTCGGCCGTGGTAAAAGGGGGAAGTCTTGGTGCCTTACAAGCCGACGAAAGGGGAAGCGTTTGCGAGCCCGATCCAGGCCGATCCGCTCCAGGCTGCCTGGGAGTCGATTCGGGCCGGGCTGCGTCGCGATTGCGGGGCGCGTACCTTCGACGGCTGGTTGCGCCCGATCGGCCTCGGCCAGTTCGATGGTGAGACCTTGCGCCTCGAATTGCCGTCGCAATTCATGGCCGATTGGGTGCAGACCCACTTCGCCGAGCGCCTGGCGCTGGCCTGGGGCCAGCATTATCCGGCCGTGCGGCAGATCCAGATCGGAGTCGGCGCCGCTGCGCCAAAGACCGCCGCCGTTGTCGAGATTCCCGCCCGGGCCGCCTCCGACGAGCCCGCCGCGGTAGGCGAGGGGCTTTATGCCGTGGCGCTGGAGCCGCGTTACCGGTTCGAAAATTTCGTCGTCGGCAAGGCCAATGAAGTCGCCTTTAACGCGGCGCGCACGCTCGCGTCGGCGGACAACGTTGTCTTCAACCCGCTTTTCCTCCACGGCGGCACCGGGCGGGGCAAGACCCACCTC